>JAEYNG010000182.1 GCA_023412695.1 Planctomycetota bacterium
ACGTTCACCTGACACTGGCACAGACCGTCGATGTCGTACTCGACCGGGTCCTCGGCCGTCAGGATCTTCGTCGAGATGTCATTGAGTTCCTGCAGCGCGGCGTACAGCGTGGTCGTCTTGCCCGAACCGGTCGGCCCGGTGACGATCACGATGCCGTTGGGCTTGTTGATCAGCTTGCGGAAATCGACGAGGTCTTCCTCGCGCAGGCCCACGCGGTCGAGCTGCAGCTTGACGTTGCCACGGTCAAGCACACGCATCACGACGCTCTCGCCCCACATCGTCGGCAGAACGCTCACACGCAGATCGACCGGCGCGCCGCCCACCGTCAGCTCAACACGGCCGTCCTGCGGCAGACGCCGCTCGGCGATGTCCATGTTCGCCATGACCTTGATGCGGCTGGTGATCGCGGGCCCGAGGTGCTTCGGCGGCGGCACCATCTCGTAGAGCACGCCGTCGATGCGGTAACGCATCTTGAACTCTTTCTCGAACGGCTCGAAGTGGATATCGCTCGCGCGGTCCTTGATCGCCTGCAGCAGCACAAGGTTCAACAGTTTGATGACCTTGTTGTCCTCCGACGCCTCCATCACCGCGTCGAGGTCGATCGACTGGCTGCCCTTGCCCGCAAGGCCCTTCAGCTTGTCGTCCGCCGCGAGGGCTGAAACGACATCCGTCACAGATTCCTGCTTGGCGTAGTACCGCTTGATCAGGGTGTCGATCGCCGCGGGGTCGGCGACCACGGCCTCGACATTGAAACCCATGAGCAGCCGGAGGTCGTCCACGGCGCGGAAGTTGTCCGCGCTCTTCATGGCGATCTTCAACCGCTTGCTTCGGGGGTTGTACTCAATCGGGATAACTTGGTATGTTTGGACCGTCTCCGACGCGAGCGAGTCCCGGACCTCGTCCGGCAGTTCGGTCTTTGAGAGGTCCACGTACGCCATGCCCGCCTGACCGGCGAGCGCTTCGAGAACATCCCGCTGGGTGCAATACCCGAGCTCGATCAGCAACTGGCCGATCTGGACCTTGCGTGTCTTCTGGACGGCCAGTGCCTCGTGCACCTGCTCGCGGCTGACCTTGCCAAGCTTGGTCAGCACCCGGCCGAGCTTCCTGCCCTTCAGTTCAGATGGATCAATCGTGGCCATGGTTTGGTCCACTCCTCCGAACCGCTCAGCCCCGTCACGGCGACGACAGGCCACGGGCAGGAACAACCCTGCCAGTAGCCTATCGGGCTTCCGGACCTCAACGGTTCCAGTTGCGACCCCTTTGGGGCCTCAATTTTCAATGTAACACCTGATATTCGAGACGTCCTGTGTCAAAGACACAATGCAAGGCCACACCTCCTGCCTCCAAGGCAGGCCCGTCAGATGGCCCCAGACTCACGCCTTCTTGGCTTCCTTCTCGTCCTCTGCACCCTCATCCCACTCGATGCGGCCGACCGTCCGACCCAGCTTGTGGACCTTGTCCGTGAGGTCCGCCGGGTTCTTGGACTTGTCGATCATCTCCTCTGCCGAGATCATGCCGCGGGTGTAGAGCGACCAGAGGTGGTCGTCCAAGAGCTGCATGCCGAACTTGCGTCCGGTCTGGATCATCGAGTCGATGCGGAAGGACTTGTTGTCACGGATAAGGTTTGCGATAGCGGGGGTAACCACTAGGAACTCGTAGGCCGCGACCAGACCTTGGGTGTCCACTCGGGGGAGCAGTGCCTGGCTGAGCACCGCAATGAGGGATGTCGAAAGCTGGACGCGGATCTGGTTCTGTTGGGTGACCGGGAAAGCATCCACCACGCGGTCAATCGTCTTGGCCGCGCCTGTGGTGTGCAGGGTGCCGAACACCAAGTGGCCGGTTTCGGCGGCACGGATCGCGGCCTCGATCGTCTCGAGGTCACGCATTTCGCCGACGAGGATGCAGTCTGGGTCCGAACGCAGCACGCGCCGGAGGGCCTCGGCGAAGCTTGGCACGTCGTTGCCGACCTCACGCTGGTTGACGATCGACTTCTTGTGGTAGTGGTAATACTCGATCGGGTCTTCCATCGTCACGATGTGGCGATCGAAGTTCTGGTTGACGTAATCGAGCATCGTCGCCAGCGACGTCGTCTTGCCCGAGCCCGTCGGCCCTGTGACCAGGAACAGACCGCGCGGCCGGCGGACCAGGTCGCGGATCACGTCCGGCAGGCCGATCTGCTCGAACGTCAGCAGGCGGTTGGGGATCTGCCGGAGTACGATCGCCAGGTCGCCGCGCTGGCGGAAGATCGACACACGGAAGCGGGCCGCGTCGCCGTAGGCGAAGCCGAAGTCGCAGCCCCCCTGCTCCTGCAGTTCCTGCTGGGAACGCTCGCTCGTGATCGCCTTCATCAGCGACACCATGTCCTCCGAGTCGAGGATCTTGGTCTGAAGGTTCTTCAGGTGGCCGTGCAGGCGGAGCGTGGGCGGGCGGCCGACCGTGAGGTGGAGGTCGCTTGCGCCGAACTTGACGACGGTGTCGAGCAGACGGTCGATCTGGATGCCGGACATGATTCAGTTCCAGTGGAAGCGGCGGGGTTCGTGAACGACTGGGAACAACGCGTAAAACTGCGAGAGCTGGTCAGGCCTCGGCCTCGACCATGCCGTCGATCTGCGCCATCTTGGCGATCTCGCCGGGCGTGGTGACGCCCTTCAGGACCTTCAGCTTGCCGTCGTACACCAGCGGACGCATGCCGTTGGCGAGCGCGGCGTGACGGATCTGCGAGATCGAGGCCATCTGGAACGCCAGCTCGCGGATCTCCGAGTTCATCTGCATGAGCTCGAAGATCGCTTGGCGTCCCTTGAAGCCGGTGCCGTTGCACGCCGGGCAGCCGACGGGCATCATCACCTTGCCCGCCGCCTCCTCCGGCGTCAGGCCGATCAGGTTGAGGTACTTGTGATCGGGGTCGGGATCGACCTTCTTGCACTGCTTGCACAAGACGCGGATGAGCCGCTGGGCCATGATCGCCTGGATCGAGCTCGCCACAAGGAACGGCTTGAGGCCCATGTCGATCAGACGCGTGATCGCGCTCGGCGCGTCGTTGGTGTGCAGCGTCGAGAACACCAGGTGGCCGGTCAGCGCGGCCTGGATGGCGATCTCCGCCACTTCCTTGTCACGGATTTCGCCCACCAGAATGATGTTCGGCGCCTGACGGAGCATCGTGCGGAGGATCGCCGAGAAGGTCAGGCCGATCTTCTCGTGCACCTGGCACTGGTTGATCCCCTCGAAGTTGTATTCGATCGGGTCCTCGGCCGTGATGATCTTCCGGTCCGGCCGGTTCAGGATGTCGAGCGCCGAGTACAGCGTGGTCGTCTTGCCCGAACCCGTCGGCCCCGTCACAAGGAAGATGCCGTTCGGCCGGCGGATGATGCGGTTGAAGACGGCGAGGTTGTCCTCTTCGAAGCCGATGTTGGTCAGACCGATACGGACCGAATCCGGCCGCAGAATACGCAGCACGACCGATTCGCCGTGGTACGCCGGGCAGGCCGAGACACGGAAGTCGATGAAGATGTCATCGACCGGAATCTTGATGCGGCCGTCCTGCGGGACCCGCTTCTCCGCGATGTTCATGCCCGACATCAGCTTCAGGCGGCTGAGAACGGAGTTCTGCATGCGCTTCGGGAGGTTGTCCCGCTCCATGCACTCGCCGTCGATGCGGTAGCGCAGCCGCACGCGGTCGGCCATCGGCTCGATGTGGATATCCGAGGCCCGCATCTTCACCGCTTCCACCAGGATGCGGGTCACGAGCTTGACGATCGGCGCATCCTCGCCCGCGACGTCGATCGACTTGTCGACCGAGCGGTCCACCGAGCGGTCGATCGTCCGGTCGATCGACTCGGTCACCAGCGACTCGTTCGCCGCGACCATCCGCGGCAGGTTCTGCCCCGGCCCGGGCTGCCCCATCCGCTCGATGAAACTCTTGATCTGCGACTTCGCCGCGATCCGCGGCTCGATCTCGACGTTCAGCCGGAACCGGAGCATGTCCATCAGCTCCAGGTCCATCGGGTCGTGCACCACGAGCTGCAGCCGCCCGCCCGCCTTTGACAGCGGCAGGATCAGGTGCTTCTTGACGAGGTCCTCGGGAATGAGCTTGACGTCCACCTGCGAGGCGACGCCGCTGGCCGCGAGGTCCACGTACTCCATCCCGAACTGGTTGGCGATCGCCTTGGCGACCTGTTCCTCGGTGACGAGGCCGGCCTCCACGAGCGCCTCGCCGATGCGCTTCCCGCTCGACTTGGTCTTGATGAGCACATCCTCGACCTGTCGCTGCGAGACGACGCCCATCCCGACGAGGATCTCTCCGATCTTCTTCCTTGATCGTGCCATTGGACTCGAACGCTTCCTTACTGCGGATAAAGGACCAGATACTCACCACCGGCGGCGGGTCGGCATGGTAGCGGATGCGCCCGGACCGCGAACAGGGTTTCGCGGACGTGGAGCTATGATGCCCGGAGACCCTCCGACCGTGCCCGACCAACCGAACAACTCGCCCCGCACCCCGCTCGCCGATCCCGTCTCTTCCACGACGCACCATGGCACGCCGCGGCTGCTGATCACCGCCGGGCCGACGCACGAACCGATTGACTCGGTGCGGTACATCGGCAACCGGTCGTCCGGCCGATTGGGGATCGCGCTCGCGGAGAAGGCCGCTTCGAGGGGCTGCCCCGTCACGTTGCTGCTCGGTCCCACCAGCCTGACCCCCTCTGATTCGCGGATCAGCCTCATCCGGTTCCGCACAGCCGCCGAACTGCAAGCCGTCCTCGCCCGCGAGTTCCTCGCCAGCGACATCCTGATCATGGCCGCGGCCGTGGCTGACTACCGCCCAAAGATCGACGCCCTTGCGCCCCCGCAGAAGCTTAAACGGGGCGGCGATTTGACACTTATCCTCGAGCCGACACCCGACCTGCTTGCCGGCATCGCCGCCAGCCGCAAGCCCGGCCAGGTCGTCATCGGCTTCGCCCTTGAGCCCCGCGACCGGCTTCTTGAATCCGCCCGTGACAAGCTCCGTCGCAAAAGCGTGGACCTGATCGTCGCCAACCCGCTCGAAACTATGGAGTCCGATTTGATCGAGGCCGCATTCGTCACCCCGTCCGGCGAGCACGCGCCAACCGCAGGCACCGTCAGCAAGGCCGTGTTCGCCGACGTCCTGCTCGACACGGCTCTCGACCTCTTCGCGGCGAAGGGGGTGAAGGCATGAGGCGTCAAGGCACACACGGGAATTCGCGGCGTCCGGCAGGACTGCCCAAGGGCGTGACGATCATCCACGAGGATGCCGACGTGCTCGTCGTCGAGAAGCCGCCGGGCCTGGTGACGGCGGACCCGCGCCCCGTCAAAGGCGTCCGCGTCCCCGGCCACGACCTCACGCTCTTCGACGCGTTGAAGACCTATGCGAAAGCCAACGCGTCCCGCTCGCCGCGAAAGGGTCGCGACGCGGAAGGCCGCCGCGCATCGCCGGCGATCTGGGTGCTCCACCGCTTGGACAAGGAAGCCTCCGGCCTCGTCGTCTTCGCCAAGACCGAGCGCGCGTTCGCCTGGCTGAAGGACGACTTCAAGGCCAAGCGCGTGCGCCGTCACTACATCGCCGTTACCGAGGGCGTGCTCGGCGAGCCCGGCACCGCAAACACACACCAGTCCTTCATCCGCGAAGACCGCGGCGGACCCCGCGCACAATCCGGCAAGGACGCCGACGACCAGGGCCAGCTCGCGGTCACGCACTACAAGGTGCTCGCCGCGGGCAACGGCCGCACGCTCGTGCAGGCCCGGCTCGAAACCGGCCGCAAAAACCAGATCCGCGTCCACATGCGCGAGCTCGGACACCCGCTCATCGGCGACCGCCGGTTCGGCGCAACGACCGATCCCATCGGCCGCGTCGCGCTGCACGCCGCCGAACTCGGCTTCTCCCACCCCGCCGACGGCAAGCCTTTGCACTTCGAATCCCCGGCGCCGCAGTCGTTCTATCGCGCCGTCGGAGCCGCGAAAGACGCGGTCGCCACCGAGCCCGCGCAGCCCGCCACGCAGGAAACCGCCCAGCCGAAGCAGCCCGCTGCTTCGAACGACACCTCGTGGCAGGCCGTTGCCGGCTGGTACGACGAGATGCTCTCCGAACGCGGCAACGACCACTACGAGCAGGTCATCGGCCCCGGCACGATGCGTCTGCTCGAGCCCGCACGTGGCATGCGCGTGCTCGATGTCGCCTGCGGCCAGGGCATGCTCGCCCGCCGCCTTTCCGCCGTCGGCTGCGCAACGACCGGCATCGACGCCGCGCCCGGTTTGATCGAGGCCGCTCGCCAGCGTGCCACGGGCGACCCGTCGCAGACGTTCCTCGTCGGCGATGCACGAGCCATCTGGAAGGTCCTTCCAGCCGATGCCACCGGCTCATTCGACGCCGCGGCGTGCATCATGGCCCTGTCGAACATCGACTCGCTCGAACCGGTCATACACGGCATCCACCGCGCCCTGCGGTCCGGCGGCGCATTTGTTTTCGTCATCACCCATCCCGCTTTCCGTGGCATCGGCCAGACCGGCTGGGGCTGGGACGACAGCGCGTCGCGGCAGTTCAGGCGCGTCGACGCATACCTGTCGCCGACCTCACGCGAGGTCGAAATGCAGCCCGGCAAGGCCGCCCGCGGCAAGGGCAGTGTCCGGACCTACACCTTCCACCGGCCGCTGCAGGCCTACATCGCCGCGCTCGCCAAATCCGGCCTGTTCGTGGACCGGCTGGAGGAGTGGCCGAGCCTGCGTGCGAGCACCTCAGGGCCGCGCGCAGCGGAAGAGAACCGCGCCCGGCGCGAGATCCCCCTGTTCCTCGGCGTCCGCGCCATCAAGGTACGCGGCTAAGAAAAGAGCCCGGACCAGATCGGCCCGGGCTCGGCGGAGGACTTGTTGTCGGCTCACCGCGGCGTCAGTTGCAGCCGGCGAACCACGAACTCAGGAACGCGAAGATATCGGGGACGGTGGTCGCGCCGTTCTCGTCGAAGTCCGCGTTGCCGGAGAACCACGAGCTCAGGAAGGCGAAGATGTCCGGCACCTGCACCTGCTGATTGCCGTCCCAGTCTGCGAGGCACCCGACGACGATCGTCGCCTTGTCCATCTCGACCGGCTCGCTCCTGCCGTACGCGTTCCACAGGTTGTACGCAAGCTGGCCGAAGGTGAAGACCTCAGGGGAGTCAAACTCCGCCGGGATCTCGAACATGTTCGCCAGCGGGAAGATTCGCTCCTGCGTGTCAGGGTCGATCGCGAAGGTGCGCTGGTCCTCGTCGCGCAGGAACTCGATGTACTCCTTGCTCGTGGTCTGGTGATACACCGTCACGCGGGCCTTGGCCGCACCGGGCGGGAGCTCGAACAGCGTGTCGTCCCAGTACTGCCCGTCGGCATAGAGGTTCGCCGGCACCGGCAGCGCCTGCACCGTCGCGAACTCCGCCGCGTTATATCCCATCGGCGGGATGCGGTTGTCCTTGATGATCGTATTCACCAACGCCAGCCGGAACGCCTCGCCCTCCGGCACACCGCTCAGGGCCGCGGCCGTCGCGTCGAGGCCGTGCTTGGCCTCGTACACCTTTGTGTCCGACTCCTCCAGCTCGGCCGTCTCGAAGTCGTACGCCCCGCGCTCGGCGACGAGCGTGCCATTCGCGGCGAAGAACTTGACGTTGATCCACATCCGCCGGCCCTCGACGTACCCCGTCGGGAGCTTGTGGCCGGTGAAGTTGATCACGCGGACGTTGAGCTGCTCGTCGAGCACGCTGAGTTCGAGATCGCTCGCGTCCCGGAGCATCTCGCGGTTGCGTTCGGTCGACGCCTCCGCATCCTCGGGCACCATGCCCGTCTCGCTCGTCGGGAACAGCCCCGCGATCGCCTTGATGACCCAGGAGTTCGATCCGGCCAACGTGTGCGTCGGGACCTCCCGCAGCGGCGGATTGATGCCGCAGTTGAACTCACCGTCGGCCGACGGCATGTGGCAGTCCTGGCAGGAGGACACCGCCGGGCCGCGTGCACCACCGAAACGTCCCTCGAGATCGACCGGTCCCTGAGCGAAGAGACTCTTGGCCCACTCGCTGTAGGTCCGCTGCTCGGGGAACTGGTGATACTTGTTCACCGGCGGCGGCTCGTTGAGCTGGTTCGGCACGTAGTTGCCTGTGACCTCGTCCAGCGAGTACGTCGGCGTGCTCACGTCGTGGCACGTCGCGCACATGCGAGACTCGGAGTGGAACGGCGACCGCGCCCACTCGTGGAAGCCCGGCCAGCCGCCCGGATACCCGATCTCCGGGTCCGGCGGATCATGGATCAGCCAGTCCGCCTGCAGATCCAGCGGGCCGCGCCGCACATCGTCCGGATCAAAAACAAAGTTCGCGTTATGGGGCCACAGGTGCCCGCTCCCCGGGATCGCGGCGAGGATCGCGGCATCCTGCGGCGGGCTCACGCCCTCCGTGTACTCAGGGTCCACCATCCGGTGGCACGCCGAGCACGACACGCCCACAAAGTCCGACTGATAGAACGCAGAGCCATCCGTCGGGTGCGGGTCCGCCGTGCGTCCATCGGCCCAGCCGCCCGGCACGTGGCAGCGAAGGCA
>JAEYNG010000255.1 GCA_023412695.1 Planctomycetota bacterium
GTCCAACAACGACTACGAACTGGGCGAGTGGGACGTCTGCGATGTCAACGCCAACGGCGGCGCGATGTTCGGCGATCGCAACACCGCATCGGCGCGTGTGGAAGTCCCGCTGGCAGCGCGTCTGTTCCCGATGGCCGGGTCCGACAAGGGCCGCCCGCAGTTCGTGTGGGACATCGCCGTGCACCGCTACCCCGACTTCGTGCCTGGCAACTCGTCGCGGCTCGACCCGCTCCAGGCGGTGATCTTTGTCCGGCGGATCGACCCGCGCATCCGCGTGCCCGGCGGCCGGACGCTCCGGCAGGTGCTGCTGGGCGACGGCGTCGGCGGGGGCGACCGGCGTCTGCCCGTCGGCAAGCAGGCCGGGGACAACACGTTGCTTCCGACGCTTGACGGGACCGACGGCTCGGGCGGGCTCGAGTATTCGGTGCCCATTGTCGCCAGCCGGCGCGACGGCGATTTCGGCCTTGTTCAAGGCGATGGCCGCTACATCGTGGACGTGGATACCCGCCAGAACGACGGCAAGGGCTCGCTGATGGCCCAGCCCAACCAGAAGCTGGTGGACAACCTCGGCAACATCTACACAGTCGAGACGGTCGAACGCGACCCTGTGAACAACAGCCGCGTCCGGCTGCGGATCGCCCCGCCGATCCCCGCCTCGCTGACCGGCCCCGAGCTTAATGATCGGCCCCACATCAATCAGCTCATCTTTACGGCGCAGATCCCCGCGGGCGTCGTCGTGACGGAGGTCCTCCGATGAACACCGCCCGCCGAGGCTTTACGCTCGTCGAGATCCTCATCGCGGTCGGCGCTGTGTCGCTGATCGCCATCGGACTCGCGCGCGTGTTCAGCGCGACCGGGGATACGGTCCGCGCCGGGCGCAGGCTGAGCAACTTTAACGAGTACGCCGCGATGCTCGAGCGTCAGCTGCGCGACGATGTCGCGAGCATGACGCGCGACGGATTCCTGGTCATCCGGAACCGCGTCGTGACCAGCGGCTCCGGGCCGATCACCATCAGGCTCGATCCCGACCAGGACCCCGCGCACGCACGGTCGCGGCGGGTTGACCAGATCATGTTCTTCACGCAGGGTCGTTACTCGACGCTGCGGGACCCGATCCACCCCTCCCGCGTTCCTTCCTCGACCGCCGCGAGGGTTTACTACGGACACGGTCTCCGGCAGGATGATGACGGCGCGAGTATCCGCATTGATCAGCACGGCGGCGCGACCACGAACCAGTCGTCGTTCGGCGCCTCCGGCGGGCCCAATGAGTTCGCGGCGGACTGGATCCTCCTGCGGCACGAGACCGCGCTGGTGGACGAGGTGCCGGTGAACGTCGTGCCGGTGACCGGTCTACCGGGCGTCACAGCGGCCGAGCAGGTCGACAGCGCGTACCAGGTCGCCCTCCAGCCCGCGTCGCCGAGCCTCTTCCGGCACATCGCCTTGGCGTTGCCGCAAGTGCCGGACGCTCAGCTGGTGCGCGACGAGGGCTCGCTGGTACCGATGTTTTCCAGCGGGATCGTCGATCTCGCGGTGACCAATCTTGCTCAGATCCGCCAGATCGTGCTCGACGCGCAGCCCTGCCCGAACTCTCAGATCGACTGGAATCCGTCGCTCGATTCGAGCGCCGACGGCCCGAACAACCCGTTCGGGTTTCAACGCGACGCGACCCCGGCCTCGCCCACGGGCATCACCGCGAACATGAAGCGGTGGATGATCTCGGCCCTGCCCGCGGGGTGGTTGGATCCGCTGAGCACCCAGCCCGAGCGTCGCATGCGGTGCGAGCTGGTGCCCCCCGATCTGTTCAAGGTCGCCGGCGGCGGGGGCGGCCCCACCTCGACGCCGCTCTGGTACCGTTCCGACCGGATGATGCTCGCGGCGTCGAACATTGTCCCGCATTGCACGGAGTTCATCGTCGAATGGTCCTTCGGCGTTATCGAGAATGATCCGGGCGATCCGGGCTATGGCGAGCTGAAGTGGTACGGCCTGCCGCGATATGTTGATGAGACTGATCCGGACTCGGTCGTCGCCGAGCCGTATGTGCCCACGGACCCGGACGAGTTCTTCATGCAGACCGTCGCCCGCCGGAACGCAACACCGTTCCAGCGCCAGGTTCGGCCGGCGCTGATCCACTACCCTGCCCCGTCGCCGACGTATCCGCAGAACATTCGCGACCTGCCGCTCTACTCCTGCTTCGGCTACGTCGATCCGACGTACCCCGACAACCCAGCCTTCGAGACCGACCCGCAGCAGCGATACCCGGCCACGGTGCCGTGGGCGTGGCCCAGGCTCCTGCGCATCACCATCAGCCTGGTTGATCCCTCCGACCGCCTGCGTGAGCAGACCTACCAGTTCGTGATCGAAGTTCCGCAAGCCAAGTCCGAGCGCTATTGAGCGTCCGACCTCACCCGGAGCGGCGTGCGCCGCTCGCCGGGAAGGAGCCTCCCATGAGCCATTCACACGCTCCATCAGCCGCCATCCGCATGCGCGTAAACCGCCGCGGCTCGGTCCTGCTCATGGTCGTCGCCGTGCTCGCGCTGCTCGCGATCATCGCGGTGTCGTACAC
>JAEYNG010000290.1 GCA_023412695.1 Planctomycetota bacterium
GGTTCCGCAAGGTCGAGCCGCTGAACGTGATCGGGAACCTCGGGCCGCTGCTGGGGCTGGCGGGGACGGTGTGGGGGATGATCATCGCGTTCGCCGCGCTCGGGCAGTCGGGCGGGCAGGCATCGCCTGCGAACCTTTCGCTGGGCATCTCGAAGGCGCTTTTTCACACGCTGCTTGGGCTGCTGCTGGCGGTGCCGTGCCTGACGATCTACGGGTTCTATCGCTCGCTGATCGACAAGCTGGTGACGCGGGCGATGGTGGCGGCGAGCGACCTGGTGGAGATGCTGCCGCGGGAGGCGCGGCTGCGGAACCCGGAGAAGGCGGGCGCGCCCGCGGGCGGGCTGCCGGGGACGCCGGTGAACGCGGGACCGAGGCGGTAAGCCGGGTAGGGCGGGTCCAGAATAGCATTCGGAAAGGAGTCGCCCTGATGGCCACCGCTGCCCCTGCGCATGCCCCGTCCGCGTCCTCGTCGGCCAAGCCCCTTCCCGCCAACCCGAATCTTGCGATCAACGGCGGGACGCCGGTGAGCGCGGCCGCGGTGCCGTTCATGCAGACCGCGCTGGCGGAGAAGGACATCGACGCGGCGATCGCGGTGCTGAAGTCGGGGATGCTTCGGGCGTGGAAGAAGTGCGAGGAGCTCGAGCAGCGGATGGCGCAGCTGAGCGGGGCGCGGCACGCGATGACGTGCGCCAACGGCACGTGCGCGCTGCAGCTGGCGTACGAGCCGCTGTTCGAACGCGGCGACGACGTGCTGGTGCCGGCGTGGACGTACATCGCGACGGTGTCGATGGTGGTGGCGCGGGGCGGGAACCCGATCTTCGTCGATGCGCTGCCGGACACGATGCAGATCGACATGGCGGACGCGGCGAGGAAGATCACGCCGAAGACCAGGGCGATCGCGGCGACGCACCTGTACGGCTGCCCGGTCGATATCGACGCGGTGCAGGCGCTCGCGGCCAAGCACAACCTGAGGGTGATCTACGACGCGGCGCAGGCGCACCTGGCGACGTACAAGGGCAAGGGGATCGGCGCGTTCGGCGACGCGGTGACGTACTCGTTCTACGCGACGAAGAACCTGGCTACGGGCGAGGGCGGGATGACGACGTGCAACGCCGATGCGCTGGCGCGGCAGATCAAGCTGTTGCGGAGCCACGGCGAGACGGACAAGTACCTGCACGAGCAGGTCGGGTACAACTACCGGATGAACGACATCACGGGTGCGATCGGCTGCTCGCGGCTGGATCGACTAGAGGGGGAGACGAAGAAGCGGCAGGATGCCGCGGCGCGGTACGACAAGATCATCGCGGCGATCCCGGGATTGATCACGCCGAAGACGACGCCTGGCGCGACGAGCGCGTTCCACCTGTACATCGCGCGGATGGATCCGAGCAAGTTCGTGTGCACGCGGGATCAGTTCTGCGAGGCGCTGAAGGCCGAGGGCGTTCCGACGGCGGTGCACTACCCGCGGCCGCTGACGCGGCAGCCGGCGTTCAAGGCGTTCGTGAAGGATGGCGGGGCGTCGTGCCCGGTGGCCGAGAAGCTGTGCCACCAGGTGTTCGCGCTGCCGATGCACCACGGGCTGACCGAGGAGCACTTCAAGACGGTCGAGGCGGCACTGAAGAAAGTGGCGGAGGCGTACCGGGCGTGAGTGCAGTCGGGGGAAGTTCACCGCGGAGACGCGGAGGACGCCGAGTTCGCAACTGAGAAACGAAAAACGGCCCGGAGTGATCCGGGCCGTTTGTGTCTGCCTGTGAGTTGATGCGAGCGGTTACTTCGGCTTGTCGGCGTCCTGCGCGGGCTTGGCCTGCTCGATGGGCTTGCCTCCCGACTTTTCCTTCAGCGTGCCGAAGTAGGACTTGATGGCCTCGTGGAACTCGCGGGGGATGGTGTTCTGCTCGATGGCCTCGGTCGCGGCCTGGTCGGCGGTGGCGACGACCTGCGAGAACGCGGCCTTGGACTCGCCCTTGATGCTCTCGCCCTCGACGAGGCGTGAGCCGACGATGGGGCCGTCGCCCATCTTGCCGATGGCCTTCTTCTTGACGGTGTCGTAGTCGGCGGCGGATTCGCCGGGCGAGCCGCCCTGGCCGCGGCCGGGGCCGCCGGAGCCGTTGCCGGGGTTCTGGGAGTAGCCCGCGGCCCAAGGCTTGGTGCCCTCCATTCCGCCGGCGCACTCGCCGAGGCCTTCGCCGTCGCACTGGCCCTGGCACATGGACTGCATCTGGGACTTGGCTTCGGAGAGCGCGGCGTCGGCGGCCTCCATGTCCATGGCGAGCTGCTCGAGCTCGGAGAGCTGGTCGCCCATCTCGCCCATGCCCTCGCCCTTCTGGCTGCCCTCGCCCTTCTGGCCGTCCTGCGACATGGACTCGCCCGCCTGCTTGCACGCGCCGGCGAGGGCCTCCATCGCGTTCTGGCACTCGCCCTGGTTCTTGCAGGCTTCCTGGAGCTGCTTCTTCTGCTCCTCGGAGAGGTTCTTGGCGTTCTCGAGGGCCTGCTTGAGTTCTTCTTGCGTGGCGCTCGCGAGCTTGGGGTCGAGGCCGGCCTCGGCGAGCTTCTTCTCAAGGGCGTCCTTGTTCTCGGCGAGCTTCTCGAGCTGCTCGGCGAGCTTCTGGAACTGCTCGGCGAGCTTCTTCTTGTCCTCCTCGGACATATTGCCCGACTGCGCCTGCTCCTGGAGCTGCATGAGCTCGGCCTTGGCGAGCTTGAAGTCGCCGGCCTGGAGCGCCTTGGAGAGGTCAGCGAGCTCGTCGCCGGGCTTCTGGAGCTGGGCGAGCTTGTCCTTCATCGCCTCGAGCTTCTGGCCCTTCTCGCCCTGCTTGAGCTGCTCGAGCCGGTCGGTGAGCTTGGTGAGCTGCTTGACGGCGGCGCGGCGGATGGCCTCGGGGTCGGTGGGCTCGGGCTTCTCGGCGTCGGCGTTGACCTCGGGGGTCTCGGGCTCGAGGCCGAGCTTCTCGAACGTCTCCTGCTTGAGCTTCTCGACCTTCTTCTGCTCGGCGACGGCGAGGATCTTCTGCTCTTCCTGTTCCTTCTTCGCCACGGCGTTCTTGTACCAGCCCATGACGTCCATGCGCGGGACGGCGAGGAAGACGACGGCGAGCGCGAGGCCGAGGGCGAGGGGGACGGGCCAGAAGCGGGGCGGCTGGATGGGCACGGCCTGCGAGAGGCGCACGCCGCGGGCAGAGCGCGAGGCGGACTCGACGGTGGCTTTGGACCATGGGTCGTCGGCCTTCTCGATGTAGATGGCGGTGCTGAGGGCCTCTTTGAGGTTGGCGCCTTCGTCGACGCGGCGTGCGACGGCCTTGTTGTCGGCGAGGGTGAAGAGGGTCCAGACAAGCGCGAGCGCGGCGCAGGAGGCGCCGGTCCAGATGGCGACCTGCTTCCACATCTGCGCGCTGGTGAGCCCGTCGCCGCCGAGGGCGGTGAAGACGAAGAGCTGCTCGGCGATGCGCAGGCCGATGAGGGCGATGAGCGCGACGGCGAGGAGGATGACGAGGTTGCGGATGTAGGCGGAAGCGGCGACGCGCCAAGCCGCGGCACGGACTACACGGCGGATGTCGTTCATAGCGACCTCCAGAGAGGGGCACCCACGTGGATATGGCCGGGCGGTGGGCCCGGTCTCCGGGGGTTTGTACCAGTGTATTCGAGGATTGGTGCCGCGGAGTTCAGTTTTTTCGATGTTTGTTTGGAAACTGAGGGGTGGTGGATCGCGGCGGGTGTGAGAGATTGCTGGTGTAAGCCGTGAAGTTCAAGGGATCTGTACGCTACGGGCCATGCTGGTCTTTCTCGACGAGTCATTTCGGACGCATCATCCGACGGAGCAGAAGTTCGGCGTGTTGTCCGGGGTTGGAATCCCGGAGGACATTTTCGCGTCGTTCCAGCAAGACTGGTTCGAAATCTGCCGCCCGTATCACGGCGTAGTCCTGAAGGACGGCGACGACGTTCACGGGAAACTCCTGTTGAACTCCACGACCTTCCGGGTTCGGCGGATGATCGCGGCGTCCGCGCATTGGAGTCTGGCGGAGGACCTGCTGCTGTATTCGCGCCGGCGCGGTATACGCGTCTTCGGGGTCGTGTGCTTTCGGAGTGAGTTTCAGTCGGTTGTGTGTGCGGATGAAACGAAGCGGGGCTTAACGTTTAGCTATCTCTTTGAGCGAATTGACGTGTATATGCGCGACAAGTTCCCGCGGCGGTTTGCGAAGATCGTCTTTGACGACCGGGGACATGGCACAAACTGGAAGAACGGCCGCGCGGCCACAAACTTTCTGATGCGCAGCCAGATCGGTGCAAGCTACGACACCATCCTGCGGACGCCGCTATTCGGCGTCTCAAAGGCAAAGAACTATGGGTTGCAGCTGGCGGACCTCGTCACGACGGTGATCGGCCTTCGTTTCCAGGGCGGGGAGCATGCGGCGGATGTCGAGCCGCTCTGGCGGACTGTGCACGGGATGCTGCACGTTGCGCGCGTCGGCGAACGGGATCAGAGCAGTTTGAAGGTGATGCGGAGCAAAAATGAAAAAGACTCGGCGACCCGAGGGTCTATGGCTGGGGAAATAGCCCAGCACCGAGTCTCTAGCACAATCATCGGATCAGAAGTGGCTCCTGTCAACCCGATTCCGGTGCTGCCGACGACCGTGAAGCAGATCGGGACGGAGATGGACGTCTCCCTACCCGCCAGCGGGACGGGCATGCGGCCTGATAACGTGGAGGAGCGAGATGAGGGAGGAACGGAAGCGGCGACGTGAGCTGGACCCGGCAAACGAGCGTTGAGGTCGATGCACTCTTCGCGGGGCTGCGCGCGCGGGACGGGTTCGGGCATCGGCTGCACCTCGTCGCGGCGGTAGTGGCGTGCTTCTTCGCGGGGTTTCCGACGACGTGGGTGGAGTGGACGTGGTGGCTGCCGCTGCTGGTGTGCGTGGTGCGGCTGATCACGCATCATCGGATTTTGGGGCCGCTGGTGTGGGAGTGGGCGGTGTGGCCGACGATCGCGTTCGCGGCGTGGGGCGCGGCGTCGTTCGCGTGGACGGCCGGGACGCGCGGGGCGTGGCTGGCGGAGTGGGGCGTGGCGCGGTATGCGCTGTTGATCCTCGCGCTGTGGCCGGTGATGAACGAGCGGCGGTGGT
>JAEYNG010000322.1 GCA_023412695.1 Planctomycetota bacterium
GCCGGCGGCGACGCGCCGGCCGAGGCCGCCGCGACGAAGTCCGACAAGCCCGGCGCGAGCAACAAGTCCGCCCCCGGCGTCCGCCGGATCGCGATCTTGAACTTCGGCCCGCCGAGCTCGTGGCAGAACGAGGTCGATTCGACGGTCGGCATCCAGATCAGCGCTGACGCATGGAAGCGCGCGGTGCCCCTGCTCGAGAAGGACAACGTGACGGACGTGGTCGTCCGCATCAACTCCGGCGGCGGTCTCCTGGCCGAGCTCGCGAAGTTCAACGAGGTCTACGAGAAGGAGTACAAGCCGCGCTTCCGCACGGTGGCGTGGATCGAGTCGGCCATCTCGTGCGCGGCGATGAGCCCCTGGGTGCTGGAGGAGTTCTACTTCCTCCCCGAGGGCAACATCGGCGCGTGCACCGGCTGGTCGGGCCGGCTCAGCGCGGTGAAGGGCCTGCAGCTCGAGATGGTGCTCTACCAGATGGAGGAAGCCTCGCGCCTGGGCAAGAAGGACCCGAAGATCATGCGGGCCATGCAGATCATGGAGCCGCTGAGCGCGACCGTCGACCCAAAGACCGGCCAGGTAACCTGGTTCCAGGACGCCACCAGCGGCGAGATCCTCGTGAACCCGGAGAATCAGGTGCTCACGCTCACGGCCGGCGAGTCGATGCGGCTGAAGTTCGGCAAGGGCATCGCCGAGACCCCCGACGAGCTCGCCCGCGCGATGGGCTACGAGGAGTACGTGTGGGCCGGCAAGGAGGCCACCGACTTCATCGACAAGAACATGCGCGACAACGACCGGGCCGACAAGAACTGGCAGGTCACCGCCGAGAAGTATGAGCGGACGGTGAACGTCGCGGCCCAGATCCAGGACCGCGAGCGCCGAGGCATCGAGGTGGGCATCGCCCGCCGCCACCTCGCGGAGCTGAAGCGGCTGTTCAGCAGCAACCCGAACTTCGGCTGGATGTACCTGCCGAACGACGAGTGGTTCCAGGAGCAGGAGGAGTTGCTCCGGCGGCTGATGCGCTGAGCAAGGCCGATCATCAGGATTTCCCCGCGGGCCCGGCCGTACTGGTCGGGCCCGCTGCTTTTTTGCGGCGCGGGGCCGCGGGGGTGTGGCCGCGACGCGTCGCCGCCAGTACGCTCCGAGCATGATCACAGCCGAGAAGTTCCTGACCTCCTCGTTCGACGGGACCGCGTGGGGGAGCATCCAGCCGTTCGTCGATGACCTGCTCCGGCGCGAAGTGTCGAGCAAGGCCGAGCTGGAGCGGTGGATCCACGACCGCTCGGAGCTCGACGCGGCGTGCGCCGAGGCCCGTGCGGAGCTCTACATCGCGACCTCCTGCGACACCGAGAACAAGGCGATGGAGGAGGCGTTCACCAAGTACCTCAACGAGGTCTCGCCCCAGCTCCAGCAGGCCGAGTTCGAGCTCGACCGCAAGCTCGTCGCGCTCGCCGACAGGTACCCGCTCGACCACGGGCGCTACGACGTGCTGCTGCGGACCAAGCGGACGCAGGTGGCGATCTTCCGCGAGGAGAACGTGCCGCTGCACACCGAGCTCTCGAAACTGTCCCAGCAGTTCGGCAAGGTCGCGGGGGCGCAGACGGTCTTCTTCGAGGGCAAGGAGCGGACGCTCCCGCAGATGAAAGAGTTCGACCTCTCGACCGACCGCTCGCTGCGTGAGCGGGCGTGGCGGGCGACGATCGAGCGTCGGCTGCAGGACAAGCAGAAGCTCGACGAGCTGTACGACAAGATGATCGGCCTCCGCGACCAGGTCGCGCGGAACGCCGGGTTCGAGACCGACGCCGACTCGGGCGCGTACGTGAAGTACGCGTTCAGCGAGAAGAGCCGCTTCGACTACACCCCGGCGGACTGCCGCGCATTCTGGCACGCCGTCGAGCGGCGCGTGGTGCCGTTCATCCGCCGGCGCAGCGAGGAGCGCCGGAAGGCATTAGGCGTCGAGACGCTGCGCCCGTGGGACCTGGCGGTCGATGTGCGCGGCCGCGAGCGGCTGCGTCCGTTCGAGGGCGGCGGGCAGCTCGTAAGCAAATCGATGGCGACCCTCAGGTCGCTCGATCCGCGCCTGGCGGATATGTTCGGGCGGATGTGCTCGGGCGCGGGGGGCGAGGGGTCGTGCAAGACGGAGTACCTCGACCTCGACTCGCGCCGCGGCAAGCGGCCCGGGGGGTACCAGTACATGCGCGACCGGACGCGCCGGCCGTTCATCTTTATGAACGCCGCGGGCCTGCACGACGACGCGATGACGATGCTGCACGAGGCCGGCCACGCGTTCCACTCGATGCTCTGCGTCGAGGAGCCGATCGTGGACTACCGGCACTCGCCGATCGAGTTCGCCGAGGTGGCGAGCATGTCGATGGAGCACCTGAGCATGCCGCACTGGGGCGCGCCGGGCGCGTTCTATACGAAGGACGACGACCTCCGGCGTGCGCGGCACGAGCACATCGAGGACTCGGTTACGCTGCTGGCGTGGATCGCGACGATCGACGCGTTCCAGCACTGGGTGTACGCGAACCCGGGCCACGCGCACGAGGCGCGGTGCATGCACTGGCTCGAGCTGGACTCACGCTTCGGCCGCGGCGTGTCGTGGGAGGGGCTCGAGACCGAGCGGAAGTGGTGGTGGCAGCGGCAGAGCCACCTGTACAGCCACCCGATGTACTACATCGAGTACGGGATCGCGCAGCTCGGTGCGCTGCAACTCTGGCTCAGCTCGAAGGAGCGCGGCGAGAAGTCGGCGGTGGACGCGTACATGCGGGCGCTGAGCCTCGGCGGGAGCAAGCCGCTGCCGGAGCTGTTCAAGGCCGCGGGCCTGAAGTTCGACTTCGGCGACGAGACCGTCGCGCGGGTGGTCGAGGCCGTGGAGCGCGAGCTGGCCGCGTAAGCCCGCAATGGCAGAACGAAAAAAAAGCCCGGCCTGTTGGGGGCCGGGCTTCTTTGTTGATGCGGGTGAAAGAAGGGCTGATCAGTCCTTCTTCTTCTTGGTGGCCTTCTTGGCCGGCTCGGCCGCGGGCTCGTCGCCGGCGGGCGCGGCGGCCTGCTCGCGCGGGGCCCAGCCGGTCTTGGGCTTCTCGAGGAGGTCAACGGGCGGTGCCTTCGTGCGCTCCTTGCGCTCGCGGCGGTCGGACCGCTCGCCGCCCTCGGACGCCTCGGCGTTCTCGCCCTCGGCGCCCTTCTTGCCCTTGGGCTTCTCGATGAGGTTGCCCTCCATGTCGAAGTCCATCTCGTCCTTCTCATCGAGGTCGAGCTTGCGGTCGGCCATGACCCAGAGCTTGATGTTGGTCTCGAGCTCAGTCTCGAACTTGACGTGGACGTTGTAGGTGTCGACGCGCTTGATGGCCTCGTTCAGGCGGACGTCGCGCGGGCGGACGTTCTTGAAGCCCGCGGCGTTGAGCGCGCCGGCGATCTCCTGCTGCGTGACCGAGGCGTAGAGGATGCCCTGGTCGTTGCAGGAGCGCTCGATGTGCAGCTCGTAGCCGGTGAGCTTCTCGATCGTGGTGGCGCGCTCGGCACGCTGCTGGGCGATCTGCTTCTCGGCCTCGGCCCGCTTGGCCTGCAGGCTCTTGATCAGCTCCTCGCTGGGCTCGGTGGCGAGCTGGCGGGGGAGGAGGTAGTTGCGGGCGTAGCCAAGGCGGACCTTGACGACGTCGCCGACGATGCCGAGGTTCTCGACGTTATCGGTGAGGAGGAGTTCAACGCTTCGTGCCATGATTCGCTGTCCTTTCCCGG
>JAEYNG010000374.1 GCA_023412695.1 Planctomycetota bacterium
CCTCGGTGTGTACGGGGACGGTCGCGGCACGGGCCTCCGGTGTTGAGGGCTCGACCTTCGGAGCCGACTCGCACCCGGTCATGCCCCCGGTCATAGCAAGCAGCATCGCCGCGAGGGCTGCGAAGGGCTTCGTGCGGGTGCGGCGGAGCGGGGCAGTGGACGCGGGCTGGTCAACGGGCATCGTGGTCGGCCTTTCCTGCGAAGTCTGTCGGGGAGGGATGCTGAAAGCGGTGAAGCTATCGGAGGGCGAACTGAGGGCGATAGCGCGGCCCCGGGGAACGCGCTCCGGCGGGCATGCAGTATCGACCCCCCCGTCCGAACCGTCAAGCCGGGGCCTTCATCCTACCCTCAGGGCCATGTTCACGGGATTGGTACAGGCCGTTGGGGTGGTGGAGTCGGTCCAGCGGACCGGCCGGGGCTCGGATGGTCCGGTTCGTCTGCGGATCAACCCCGGTTCCTGGGGCCACCACCCTGCGCACGGGGACTCGATCAGCGTCTCCGGATGCTGCCTGACGGTCGCCAACCGGCCAAGCCCTCGGGCAAAGGTGCTCGAGTTCGTGGCCGTGCCCGAGACGTTGTCCAAGACGAAGCTCGGCACGCTCCGTGCCGGGTCGCGGGTGAACTTGGAGCATTCGCTGACTGCGAACACCTTAGTAGGGGGGCACTTTGTCCAAGGTCACGTTGATGGCGTGGGCACAATCGCGGGCGTCAAGGCCGACGACGATTGGCGGATGCGGGTCCGGCTGCCGAAGGCGCTCCAGCCGTACATCGTGCCGAAGGGGTCGATTTGTCTGGACGGCGTGTCGCTGACCGTGGCGGAGGTCCACCGGGACGGGTTGAGTGTGGCATTGATCCCGACGACGCTGGAACTGACGACGCTACGCGACCTGCGGCCTGGGGATCCGGTGAACGTCGAGGCGGACATGATCGTGAAGACGGTCGTGAGCTGGGCGGAGCACGCAGGGTTTGTCGCGCGGAAGCCGGCTGTTCGCCGTCGTGCGGCGAAACGGGCAACGGCACGCCGATAGAAGACCCGTGCGCATCCTCGGCATTGATCCCGGCTTGCGGCTTACGGGCTTTGCCTGTCTGGAGGCCGCGCGAACGACGCGGACGGTCGCGCAGGCGACATTGATCGAGGCGGGGGTCATCCGTTTGAACGGGAAGCTGCCGGTCGCGGATCGGCTGGTGGAGCTTGAGACGGACCTTGCGGAGATCATCGAGCGCACGCGGCCGCGGGCGCTGTCGGTCGAGAAGCTTTACGCCCACTATGCGCACCCGACGACGGCGATCGTGATGGGGCACGCCCGGGGCGTGGTGCTGTTGCAAGCAAGAAAGTCCGGGCTGGACGTGATCGAGCTCGGCGCGACCGAGGTGAAGAAGTCCCTGACCGGGAACGGGCACGCGAGCAAGCTGCAGATGCAGGAGAGCGTGCGGATGCAGCTCGGCCTGCCCGGCCGGCCCGAGCCGGCGGACGTCGCGGATGCGATCGCGATCGCGCTGTGTGCGATGCGGCGGCGTGTTCGCTGATGCCCGCTACGGCACATCGGAGATGTCCAGTGATTCGGCGACACGGCGGACCGCACGGTCGAGCGTCCAGAGCTTTGCCTTTGTTGATGCGGTTGCACTGAGGATGTGCACATCCACCCATCCAAGCCCTTTGCCGATCAGCGCGTGCGTCTCGACAAACTGCACACACGCGTCATGATCCAGTGTCGGCGCAATCGGCAGCGTGCGGAGCGCGTCGGCTTCCGGCGACAGGCGCGGCAACGTGCCGAGGATGAGTTCTCCGATGACGAACTCGTGCGTCGCGATCCGCAGCCCGGCGAGTAGTTCAACGAGCTTCGGGTTGCCGCGTCGGAAATGATCAATCCAAACCGACGTGTCCGCGATGATTAATGGAGCGAGGTTCGCGGCGACCATGGGTCAGGTGTTCTTGGCGCGTCGACGCGGCGGGGACTTCGCCTTTGGAAACTTGCCGCCGGCCTCGATCAGCCTTCGAATAGCCGCGGCCCGCGCAAGTTCCTCGAGTCCGGCGTGCACCAAGTCGGTCTTACGCTTGATGCCGGTCTGCCTTCGGGCTTCCGCCAGAAGATCGTCCCGGATATTCAGGGTCGTTCGCATATGCATGATTATGGCAAATATATGCATATGCGTCAAGGCTTGAGCGGGGTCGGAGCGTACCCAGGAGAGCGAAAGCCCGCTTATCCTTGGACCATGCCCCCAGCCCCCGGTTCAAAGCACGACAAGCTCGCCGCGCAGATCCTCATTGTCGAGGACGAGGTTGAGCACGCCGAGGTCATGGCCGAGGCGCTCAAGAAGTTCGGCCATGTCTGCACAATCGTGAACGGTGTCGCGCCGGCGCTCGACGAGCTGAAGCACGGGCAGTTTGATGTGATCATCACTGACCTCCGCATGCCCGCATCGGCTGGCGTGTCAGGCACTGCGGCTGACGGCGGCGACGCGGGGCTCAAGGTCCTGCAGGCGGCGCGTGAGCTCCAGCCCCAGGCCGAGACGATCATGGTCACGGCGCACGGGGATGTGCCGACGGCCCGCGCGGCGTTCAAGTTCGGCGCGTACGACTTCATCGAGAAGCCGCTCGACCTCGAGGTGTTCCGCAACCTCGTGAACCGCGCCGCCGAGACGGTGCTGCTGCGGCACGAGGCAATGGGCGGGGCGGGCGAGGGCGGCGGGCTGAGCGAGCTCGTGCAGCACGACGGGTTCGAGGGGATCATCGCCGGGTCGGAGCCGATGCGGCGGATCCTGCAGACGGTCCGGGCGGTCGCGCCGTCGAACATCCCCGTGCTCATCACCGGCGAGAGCGGCACGGGCAAGGA
>JAEYNG010000381.1 GCA_023412695.1 Planctomycetota bacterium
CCCCCTCGCGCACATCTCCCGCGTCCTCCGCGGCGCGGGCGAGGCGACCATCGACGACTCCGCCCGCCCAATCCCCGGGGCCGACGCGCTCCGCCACGCCGGCATCCCCCCACTCGCCCTCGAAGCCAAGGAAGGCCTCGCCCTCATCAACGGCACGCACCTCATGGCGGCCCAGGGCCTCCTGCTTGTGCACGATTTCACACGTCTCTTCGCCGCCGCGCTCGCCGCCAGCGCGATGTCCATCGACGCCTGCCGCGCGACGGACGCCTTCCTCGACCCGCGCGTTCATGAAGCCCGCCGCCAGCCCGGCCAGCAGCGGGTCGCCGCCGCGATCCGCGCGCTCCTCGACGGCAGCCAGATCATCCCCTCCCACGCGCTCAACGATCCGCGCGTCCAAGACCCCTACTCCCTCCGCTGCGTCCCGCAAGTTCTCGGCGCGGCGTGGGACGCCTTCGAACACGTCCGCGCCGCCGTCTCGCGTGAGCTCGGCGCGGTCACCGACAACCCACTCGTCTTCCCGGGCGAGGGCGACGCCCCGCCGCAGATCGTCTCCGCCGGCAACTTCCACGGCATGCCGATGGCCATTGTCCTCGACCTGCTCGCCATTTCGATCTGCCACGTCGCCGGCATTGCCGAGCGCCGCGTCTACCACATGCTCTCCGCCTTCGACCCCGAGGCGAAGCTGCCCCCCTACCTCTCACCCGGCCCCGGCCTCCACTCCGGCCTCATGATTGCCCAGTACACCGCCGCGGCGTGCTGCAACGAGCTCATCGGCCTCGCCACGCCCGCAAGCGTCGCCAATCTCAGCACCAGCGCGGGCATGGAGGATTACAACTCCTTCGGCCCGCGCTCCGCCGCCAAGGCCCGTCGCGGCATCGAGCTCGCACGCTCCGTCATCGCCATCGAGCTCATCTGCGCCGCCGAGGCGCTCGATCACCACCGCCCGCTCAAGAGCGGCGCGGCGGTCGAACGCGTGCACAACGCCGTGCGCTCCGTCGTCCCGCGCCTCATCGCCGACCGCCCGCCCGCGCCAGACATCGCCGCCGTCGAACAACTGATCCAAATGGGGGGGGTAGGGGTGGCGGCGGCGTTCCCCGCGACGTGGTGACCGTTTTCCCTCCATTTCATCTTCGTTCACGCTTGTGCTTGACGCGCGCACGCGGTAGCTTGAACATTGTGCATCGCAGTTGATCCCCCCTCCCACTTGGGACTCCCGCCATGCCCGCGTCAACAACCGCGCGTTCCTCAGGCCGCACCATGAAGCCCTCGCTCCCACGTGCCCGCGAAGTCCGCGCGCCCCGCGGCAACCAGCGCACCTGCAAGACTTGGCAGGCCGAGGCCGCGATGCGCATGCTCATGAACAACCTCGACCCCGAGGTCGCCGAGCGCCCGGCAGAGCTCGTCGTCTACGGCGGCCGCGGCCAGGCCGCACGCTCCTGGGAGGCCTTCGACGCCATCGTCGAAACCCTTAAGCGCCTCGAAGCCGACGAGACGCTCCTCGTCCAGAGCGGCAAGCCCGTCGGCGTCATCAAGACGACGGCCGATGCGCCCCGCGTGCTCATCGCCAACTCCAACCTCGTCCCCCACTGGGCCACGCAGGAGCACTTCGACGAACTCGCCCGCAAGGGCCTCATCATGTACGGTCAGATGACGGCCGGCTCGTGGATCTACATCGGCACGCAGGGCATCCTGCAAGGCACCTACGAGACATTCGCCGAGTGCGCACGCCAGCACTTCGGCGGAACGCTCAAGGGCCGCCTCTGCGTCACCGCGGGCTGCGGCGGCATGGGCGGCGCCCAGCCGCTCGCCATCACCATGAACGACGGTGTCTGCCTCATCGCCGACGTTGACAACATCCGTTTGAAGCGCCGCATCCGCGAGCGATACCTCGACGAGGTCGTGGACGGCCTCGACGAAGCGATCGACGCCGCCGCCCGCTACACCGAATCCGGCACTCCCCGCTCCATCGGCGTCAACTGCAACGCCGTCGAGCTCCTCGAACGCCTCCTCGTCCGTGGCATCACGCCCGACGCCCTCACCGACCAGACCAGCGCGCACGACCCCCTCGTCGGCTACGTCCCCGTCGAGATGACCCAGCAGGAAGCCGAGGTCATGCGCGTCGCCCTGCCGCGCCAGTACGTCAAGCTCAGTCTCGCAAGCATGGAGCGCCACGTCCGCGCGATGGTCGAGCTCCAGAACCGCGGCGCCGTGACCTTCGACTACGGCAACAACATCCGCCAGCGCGCCCTCGAGCACGGCTACAAGGACGCATTCGCTTTCCCCGGCTTCGTCCCCGCGTTCATCCGCCCGCAGTTCTGCGTCGGTCGAGGCCCGTTCCGCTGGTGCGCGCTCTCGGGCGACCCGCGCGATATCTACACCACCGACGAAGTCCTCATGGAGGCCTTCCCCAACGACGCCTCGCTGCACCGCTGGCTCCGCATGGCCAAGGAACGCGTCGCGTTCCAGGGCCTCCCCGCGCGCATCTGCTGGTTCGGCCTCGGCGAGCGCGCCAAGGCCGGCCTCATCCTCAACGACCTCGTCGCCAGCGGCCGCGTCGGCGCGCCCATCGTCATCGGCCGCGACCACCTCGACTGCGGCTCCGTCGCCAGCCCCAACCGCGAGACCGAGGCCATGCTCGACGGCTCCGACGCTATCAGCGACTGGGCCATCCTCAACGCCATGGTGAACATCGCAAGCGGCGCATCGTGGGTCAGTTTCCACCACGGCGGCGGCGTCGGCATCGGCTACAGCCAGCACGCCGGCCAGGTCATCGTCGCCGATGGCTCACGCGAGGCCGCCAAGCGCATCGAACGCGTCCTGACAAACGACCCCGCGATGGGCATCTTCCGCCACGCCGATGCCGGCTACGAGGATGCGCAGAAGTGCGCGGACACGAAGCACGTCGACATCCCTATGCGGAACTGGTGATCCCAATCCGGCGAGCGTTGCCCGACTCCGTTGGAAATCTGCAACATTCAATGGTGAACCCGCCAACTACGCGCCCACTCCCTCCCCATGCGTGCTATCCGCGGCCGCCTCTTACTTCGGCAGATTAAAGTACTCATTGATGGTGCCGTCGAGCCGCTCCGTCACCCGCCGAAAGGCCGCGGCGTCCGGCATGATGTCCACTGCCACATCAATAACGCGGCTGCGTCTGTACAGAATGAGCGTGTTCCGGGCTGACGGATCGATCCGGTTGAACGCAATGTCAGACAGCTCGTCATCGAGTGAAGGAACGAACGTCAGCGCGACATGCTCTAGACCCAGTTCGCGCCCAATTGCCTCCAGTTCCCTCTCGCGAGTCTCCCGGCTGTAGCCCTTGCGGTTCCCGTACACGAGATAGGCCTTGAAGCGATCCTTGCGGCGGACGCTCTCGGACTCGAGAAAAGCCAGCCACTTCTTTGTGCCCTCCCAATCGGGGTTGTCGCCGACAAAGAGAATCGCACCGTGGTACCACCCGTACTTGCACACCGGGCAAGTGCTTGTGCCCTTGTCCGGTCCCCATGCATGAAACGGGGTAAACGAAATCACGTCCTCGCCGATCTTCATTCCCCGTCGCTCGACCTGTCCCGCATCGCCGCGATAGCCGGGGATGTTCTGACCGAGGAATATGTCGCGCTCGCCGACGAGTACCCCATCCTTCTCCACCAGTCTGAGCACGCCACTGCCGCACCGATTCTCGAGGGAGAGCCGCTTCCGCGAGTTCAGCAGCGGATCATCATCGAACACAAAGTCGTCAATGTAATACTCGCTGCGATCCGGCTCTTTGACCGTAACGTGCACATGCGCCGGCTCATCCCTCGTGGGATAAACGCCGGGTCGCGCGGTATAGATCGCGTAACGGCCGTCGGCTCTGGTTTTGACCCAGCCACGGATGGCCCCGTGGGTCTGTCCGAGAGAGTTTGGCGGCATGCTGCGCAACTCACCCGGCTCGTGGATGTACCGCCCATCACCATTAGTGTGGTAGTAGTACAGCACCACGCCCGCGGCCGGAGTCCTCGTATCTGGACCGTAAACGACCCCCGTCAACAGCAGCTTGTCTCCCGCTCCGTGCCACGCAGGGCTGGTGTCCTTCCAGTCAAGGTCCGTGGGTACATCGGCAAGTCCGTCCGGGCCATCGATGGCGCTCTCGCCCGAAGGAGCGGTTCCCCGGAGTTCCGTCTGGTCGGAGCATGCAAGGAGCGTACATGCCCCTGCTGCCGCGCTGAGCCAAAGGAACCACTTCGGGCCCGGACGAGGACGCGCTCTGACTCCGTCAACGAATGTCATCGGCCGCTCCTTTGCAACTCAGTCTGGCAGTGCTGGTCCCTTTCCACTGCCCCGCTTCAACCGGCTGCTGTTCCCGCGGCTTCATTCTCGGGCAAGGT
>JAEYNG010000426.1 GCA_023412695.1 Planctomycetota bacterium
CCGTGGGATACCGTCTCGGCGGATTCTCCAACGCGATTGTCAGAGACAAGCGACTCCGACGAGATCAAGTCACTCCTCGAAGCGCTGGATGCTTCTCGATCTGATCGGTCTGAGAGCAAACGTATTCGCATTCGGCTCCGTGAGCTTGGATATACCGGCGACCTCGGGCAGCAACCAAGCACTCCAACAACTCGTTCGGCAGCGGTACCACACGCCTCCGGACAGTCACCGGCTTCCGCACATTTGATTTCGCCACCCTTCAACGACGCGGGCTCTTTGCTGGCTCGGATTCGCTCACTGGCTGGATTGCCTGAACGCAATCACGAGGATGTCGTCAAGGACCTGCTCATCCGTCTCGGCTATAGCGCTCGCGACATCGTTTTTCAACGGGGCCGCATTGACTTGTCAATCCAGACTGAAGCGGGGAGCACCGCTGCGGTTTTTGAGGTTAAGCGAACAATCGCATCGAGTTCCGAACATGCGAGTGCGCGGCGGCAAGGAATGGATTACGCAAGCCAGACCGGGGCGCCGTTCGTTGTGATTACCGATGGTGATCGATACGAGATCTATGACCGTCGCAAAGGGCACGACTACACGACCATGCTGTGCGGCCGCTTCCAGCTCACGACCTTCCGAGACGAAGACGTGAAGGTGCTAGACCTGCTTCGACCGGAACACCTACGCGCTGCCAGGTCGTAGTTGTCGCCGGTCTTCGCGTCCCTCCGCGCATCTCCGCGTACCCGCCTTCTCGGCTCTACTTCAACAACCTCTCCAGGAAGTGGATGTCGATCCCGCCTTCCTGGAACGCCGCGTTCTGCATCAACCTTCTATGCAGCCCGATCGTCGTCTTGATGGGGTCGATCTTGAACTCGCGCAGGGCGCGTTCGGTGCGCACAATCGCCTCGGCGCGCGTCGGTGCGTGGACGATGAGCTTGCCGATCATGCTGTCGTAGTTGGTCGGCACGGTGTAGCCGGTGACGACGTGGGTGTCCATCCGCACGCCGGGGCCGCCGGGCGGCTCGAACTTGGCGATGTGCCCGGGTGAGGGCATGAAGTTCTTGTCGGGGTCCTCGGCGTTGATGCGGCACTCGATGGCGTGGCCGCGGACGACGACGTCCTCCTGCCGGATGCTCAGCTTCTCGCCGTAGGCGACCTTGATCTGCTCCTTGACGATGTCGACGCCGGTGATCTGCTCGGTGACAGGGTGCTCGACCTGCACGCGCGTGTTCACCTCGAGCATGTAGAAGTTCTGGTCCTTGTCCATGAGGAACTCGACCGTCGCGGCCCCGGCGTAGTTGGCCTCGCGGATGAGCTTCGCGGCCGACTCGCACAAGTTCGCGATTCTGCGCCGATCGACGCCCGGCGCGGGCGCTTCCTCGATGACCTTCTGATGGCGGCGCTGCATGGAGCAGTCGCGCTCGAAGAGGTGCACGGCGTTGCCGTGCTTGTCGCCGAGGACCTGGACCTCGACGTGCCGCGCATGCTCGAGGAACTTCTCGATGAACACCGCGCCGTTGCCGAAGGCGGCCTTGGCCTCGGTCGAGGCGTTGCGGAGGTTGGTGCGGAGCGCGGCCTCGTTGTGGCAGACGCGCATGCCGCGACCGCCGCCGCCCGCCGCCGCCTTGATGATCACGGGGTAGCCGATCTTCTCGGCGATCTTCGCCGCCTCGTCCTCATCCTCGATCGCGCCCGGGGAGCCGGGGAAGATGGGGACGCCGGCTTCTTTGGCGGCGTTCTTGCAGGCGACCTTGTCGCCGAGCCGGGCCATGGCCTCGGGCGAGGGGCCGATGAACTCGATCTTGCAGTCGCGGCAAACCTGGGCGAACTCGGCGCGCTCGGAGAGGAAGCCGTAGCCGGGGTGGATGGCGTCGACGTTGGCGACCTCGGCCGCAGCGATGATCCGCGGGATGTTGAGGTAGCTCTCCTTCGACGGGCCGGGGCCGATGCAGATGGCCTCGTCGGCGAGGGAGAGGTAGGGCGCGCCCTTGTCGGCCTCGGAGTAGACGACGACGGACTCGATGCCCATCTCGCGGCAGGCGCGGATGACGCGGAGGGCGATCTCGCCACGGTTCGCGATGAGGATGCGGCTGAACATGGCGTTAGGAGGGCCTCACAAGGAAGAGCGGCTGGCCGTACTGCACGGCCTTGGCGTTCTGCACGAGGACGCGCTCGATTGTGCCGCTGACCTCGGCCTTGATCTCGCTGAAGACTTTCATCGCCTCGATGATGCACACCGTCGAGTCGGGGCCGATGCTCGCGCCCGCGGTGACGAACGGCGGCGACTCGGGGTTCGCCGCGAGGTAGACGGTGCCGACCATCGGCGAGTTGATGGGAACGAGGCCGCTGGTGTCGTCGCCCCCGCCCCCCCCACCACCGCCGCCGCCGGCCGCGGAGGCACGGGGCTCCGGCGCGTCGGTGCTGGGCGCGGCCGACTCGCCCGTGGCCGCGCCGTAGCTCGGCGGGGCGGCGTGGGTGTACATCGGCGCGTGCTGGACGATCGGGCCGGTGGAGCCGCGCTTGACGGTGACGGTCTCCTGCTGGTCCTTGAGATCCAGCTCGGAGAGATCGTTCTCGACCATCAGGCGGACCAGTTCCTTGAGCTTGCGGATATCGATCATCGGAGGGGATCCAGGGATTGGGGATGAGGGATCGAGGCGAGTGCCTCTTCCTTCTTTAGAGCACTGCCCACGCCGCATCCTTCTTCATGCGACAGAGGCACTCCGAACCGTTCTCGGTGATGATGAAGTCGTCCTCGATGCGGACGCCGCCCACGCCGGGGAGATAGATGCCCGGCTCGATGGTGACGACCATCCCGGGCTCGAGCCTGCGGCCGGCGATCATGTTGGTGAGGCGCGGCTCCTCGTGACCGTTGAGCCCGATGCCGTGGCCGAGGCCGTGGCCGAAGAACTCGGCATAGCCATGCTTGGCGATGTGCTTGCGGGCGATCATGTCGATCTCGAGCGTGGTCTTGCCGGCGGCGAGAGCCTGGGCCGCCAACATGTGGGCATCGTACACGATCGTGTAGATTTCGTTCAGCTTCTGCGGGACCTTCCCGACCGCGAAGGTGCGGGTCATGTCCGAGTGATACCCCTGATAGACCGCGCCCCAGTCGATGAGCAGGAGCTGCTTGGCCTTGATCTTCGCGCCGGTGGGCCTGTAGTGCGGGAGGCTGCTCGCGGCCGCGGCGGCGACGATGGTCTGGAACCCGGGCTCGGACGACCCGCGGGTCTTCATCTCAAACTCAAGGCGGGCCGCGACTTCCAGCTCGGTCTGGCCAGGCTTGATCGTCGGCAGGACGGCCTCGAGCGCGGCCTCCTGGATCTTGACGGCCTTGCGGATGAGGGCGAGCTCGGCCTCGTCCTTGATCGCGCGGAGCGTGGCGACGAGGCTGCCGGTGTCGATGAGCTTGCGCTTGGACTTCCGCTGGATCGCGGCCTTCTCGGCGAGGGTCATCGTCTCGGCCTGCACCCCGATCCGGGCGTCGCCGAGCCTGCCGGCCTCCAAGACCTCGGCGATGGCGTCGATCATCGAGCGCGAACGAATAAAGCTGCGCGCAAGACCCGCTGCTTCGAGGGGCTCGATTTCCTCTTTGTACCGGAAGTCGCTGATGAGGGTCGGGACGGGGGGTGCGCCGGAGGCGGAGGATGAGGCGTGGCAGAGGAGGTAGGAGTCTCCCCCGAGGAAGCCGGTGAGGTAGCCAACGTCCTTGGGATTGGTGACGAGGAGGGCGTCGATCTGTTTGTCGGCGAGGGCGCGGGCGAGGCGAGCCTGGCGGCCGGCGAAGTCGGGCGTCGCGGCCGCGGATCGCTTGGCAGACATGGGGGAGGTGGTGGCGTTCGCGGCCATATGGGCCGAGATCATACCGGGATCGGGGCAGATGGGTATAGGCAGCGAGGGTTTGCCGTTGCGTCGGCGGCCTCCGTCGCGCAGAATCGGTGAAGTTCCAGCCTTCGCTGAAACCCACCCGATAGTCTCGCGAAAGGAGTTTGTACATGCACAATCGACCCGCTCCCCTCGTGGCTGGGTGTGTTGCCGCGGCCGTCCTTGCGGCCGCCGCTGTGCCCGTTTGCGCCCAGCCCGTGCCCGACTACGACTTTCAGTGGTCCACCATCGGTTCACCCGGCAATCGCGCGGCCAATGCACAGGAAGCGCCCGAGCTTTTCAACCCGGTGCTGTACCCACCGAACGGACTGCAAGTCGGCGCGGTCGGCTACGAGTATCGCATGGCCCGCACGGAAGTGACGGTGTCGCAATGGTTTGAGTTTGTACAGGCGTATGCGCCGTACTACACCGGACCCGCGCCGGGCACCTCCATGGGCAGCAGTGACTGGGTTCTCACGGGCCAATGGATTGCGCCCGTCCCCGGAAGCGGGCAGAACGGCCAGCCTTGGCAGTTCACGATGGACCCAGAGGCCGCGAACCTCGCGACCGGAACAAGCTGGCACTTCGCCGCCCGGTACGCCAACTGGCTTCACAATGGCAAGGCCCACGAGCAGTGGGCGTTTGAAACCGGCGTGTATGACACGTCGACGTTTACGCGCAACCCAGATGGGACATGGAACGATCAGTTCACTCCGGCTCCGGGGGCACGCTTCTGGCTCCCTACGCTCGATGAGTGGACCAAGGGAATGTATCACGACCCCAATCGCTACGGCGAAGGCCAAGAGGGGTACTGGGCGCACCCAATCGGGCGCGACACGCCCGCGGTCCCCGGCTATCCGGAAGATGGCGGGGAGACCAGTGCGGGCATTCCGCTCCCTCCGGACTTCGAGGCGCACTGGCATGTTCCTGTCGGCGCGTATCCGCATATCACCAGCCCATGGGGACTTCTGGATGGCAGCGGCGGTCGTTCAGAGTGGACATCAACTGGAAACGAGTGGGGGCGATATGGGCGCGGAACCGACGAGTTCGGAGATACTTGGTTCTTGTATGATCGGATTGACTCGCATTACGGGGGCGCGTCCCCTGATACGGGCGGGATCGGGTTTCGAATGGCTTCGATCATCCCCACGCCATCTGCTTTTCCGCTACTCTGCGTCCTGACACTCTTCTACCAAAGGAAAAGACGATGAGAATGATGCTGTCGTTCATACTTTCGACAATTGCCTGTTCGATTGCAATGGGTCAGGCTCCCACCGTGAGCATCTCGCCCGGAACAAACGCCTCGTCATCGGTATCGCTGCTGGGTGACGGTCGTTACGATGTCAGTCTTTCGACCACATACACCGGTGGCACTACAACCTTCACGGTCTCAGGCGGATCAGGCACTGCGATCCGGAACGTTTATGTCAGCAATACAGCGGCATCGCAGCAGACTCATATCCACATTCACGGGGCATCGAGCACGAATCCGATCGCGGAGGTCGAAGCAATCGACCAGCTTTCCAGCACCGGATTCGTAGCACTCTACACGCTTCGCACGACCGGCGATGTGGGAACCATCCGCTTGAATCGCATCGGGGGTCAATCTACGCACGTCGTGAATATTGGCGGCTCACTGACAGGCGGAATGGAAATTCTGAGTCACGCGAATCAGCATTCCGTTGAGTACACGACCATCCAAGGAGATTGCCAAGGCAACATCTCGCTCCCCTCGACCGGATCAATCCTCGGCCTCACCATCGCAGGCAACCTTGGATACTCTGCCGCGCCCGTCACCGTTACCAGCGGCAACATCCAGCGTCTTGAAGTCGGCAGCGCCGCCTACGCAACTATCACCTCTGGCGGCTCGGGCCTCATCCAGCGTTTCGCCACTGGCTCCTCCCTCGTCGGCAGCATCAGCGCGGTCAGCTTTGCCGCCGTCGGCGGCGGCGCAACCGGAGTGGTCATCGGCAACGAGTGCCGCGGCAACATCACACTCTCCGGACATGTGCAGGTGCCCCTCACCATCACCGGCGCGCTCCGCGGCACAGTGCAAGCCACAACGTCTTCCAGCAACACACCGATCGTAATTGGTTCGATCCCCGCGGCCTCCTCGCCGCACGCCGAGGGCGTGCTCCGCCTCACACGAACAGCAGGCGGTGCCAACGGCGGAACGATCACCGTCAACGGCGATGTCGCGGGCCGGATGGAGATCGGCGGCACCGGCGGCAACATCGTCATGAATATCACGATCAACGGTGAGCTCTCCGGCGAGCTTGTGTCCTCCGGCTCGCTCACCAGCGGCGACACCATCACGATCACCGACGGGATCACCGCGACCGGTCTGCTCAGCCTCGGCGATTCGCTCATCGGGAGCATCGCACTGCCCGCCAGCGGTCTTGCCGGTCAGATCATTATCAATGCCAACGACAACGGAGGCGACTGGGACGGGAACGTCGTGATCGGCTCGGGCGGCGGCGCTATCACGCTCGGCCCCGGCCAGTCTCCGCCGTACCAATCCCCGCACTACGCCGCCCTCCCCTCTGCCCTCGGCGGCGGTTCGGTCGGTCTCGCCCCGTTCGGCCTCCATGCCGAAGCCTGCACGCCCCCGCACAACCTCATGGACCCGCACACCGATCTGGTGTACACCGACTTCGACAACGACGGCATGCCCGTCATCATCCGGTCCTACGGGCCGATCACGAACGCAAACGTTGACTTTGACATGCAGCTCAACGACGAGTGCACGTGGCACGAGGATGTCGATGCCATGTTTGTCCCGGTGCTCCACCCCGGCGGCGACCCGCGCTCGATCGGCATCAAGTGCGACAGCGCATCTTCTATGAAACGAGGGATCATCCGCGTCGAGTCGGCATCTGTCGCCTGCGCCGAGGTGGCAGGTAATCCGCTGGTCGAGTGGCAGACCGACGATGACTGCGTGTCCGAACCGACCGCGTCCTACGTCTTCCTCGTCGCGCCTGACTGCGACGGCGACGGCCTCAACGACTGGTTCGAGATCGATCGCGGCGAGGAGCACCCGAATGACGAGTGGCCGGACATCGACAGCGACGACAACGATGTGATCGATTCCTGCGAGGTTGACCCGTGCGCCTGCGACTGGGACGGGAACTTCTTTGTCGAGGTTCCCGACATCTTCGCTTTCCTTGCGAGTTGGTTCGCCAACGAGCCCCGCGCCGACTTCGACAGTTCCGGCACAATCGCCGTGCCCGACATTTTCGCGTTCCTCTCCTGCTGGTTCGCGTCCAGCGACAGCAACCGCTGCGACGAATGAATGCAGCAACCGTTGACGGCTTGTCGAAGGCCCGGGCCTCAACCCCCGGGCCTTCTTTTTGTTGTTCCGTCTCTGTTGGTTTGAGAACGGGCTGATGTGTGCGCATGTGCCGCTCCAAGGCTTGCGA
>JAEYNG010000429.1 GCA_023412695.1 Planctomycetota bacterium
ACGGCGATCGCCGCTGCAACCCCCACGACCGTCGCGCGGCCGAGGAGGCCGCTGCCACTTCCGAGCTCGGGCTGCCTGTCCATGTTGCCGCTCCTGCTGATGACCGTAGGTGAAACCGGAATGAGACCCAGTCTCATTTAGCTTTACACCTTCTTCGAGCCTTGACAGACTAGGAACATCAAGCGGACACTTCCTGTCAGATCGCAAAAGTTGCTCTTATGCGGGAATTGGCGGTCGACGCGGGGGAAAGGTTCGGGCACTGGCGAGCCGTCCGGCGTGAGGCGGCCCGTTATGTCCCACGGAAGAGGAAGCTGAAGTGTCAACCATCTTCCCGAAGTGGTCCAACAAGCTCCCGCCGCTGATTCTTGCCGGCGTGCTCGGCGGGGGGAGCGCGGTGGTGGGCGGCGTGTGGTACTACGCGACGCCGAAGTTCTGGCGGGTCGGCTACATGCCGACGCAGCCGGGCGGCGGGTTCAGCCACCAGATCCACGCCGGCAAGCTCGGCCTCGACTGCCGCTATTGCCACAGCCACGTCGAAGAGTCGCCCGAGGCGAACATCCCGTCGGTGAGCACCTGCATGGGCTGCCACGCCGACGGGCACGTCGCCGATACGTTCGCTCGTCCGGAGAACGTGCAGTTCGTCCGCGAGGCGTGGATGGCCGATGCGCCGATCCGCTGGCGGCGCGTGCACAAGGTGCCGGACTACGTCCGCAACTTCCCGCACAACGTGCACGTTGATGCGGGCGTTTCGTGCTTCTCCTGCCACGGCAACATCATGGAGCAGCAGGTCGTCCACCAGGTCGAGCCGCTGAGCATGAGTTGGTGCCTCGACTGCCACCGCAACCCCGAGCCTCACCTGGTGCCGAAGGACAAGGTCACGGACCTGTACTGGGTGCGCAACCAGTTCGAGGCGACCAACGGGCAGAACACCGCGAGCAAGGGTGACAGCGCCCACGGCTCGATCGATGCCGGCACGCCGGGGGGCGCGGCCTTGTTCGAGACCCTTGCCAAGGGTGGTCTGCACCTCCTCCCCGAGAACTGCGCGGCCTGCCACTACTGAACCGCCGCGGCACGTTCTGTCTTCTGATTCCTGAACCCCCTCGACCTCGCGACACGGATCACACGCGATGAGCATGGACCAGTGCCATTCGACAGTCGGCCACCAGCCCGCGGCCAAGCCGCGCGCCGCCTCGCACGCCCAGGTGGGTGTGACGGGCCGCGCGTACTGGCGCGGGCTCGATGACGCCGCGGACACGCCCGAGTTCCGTGACTGGCTGGAGCGCGAGTTCCCGGCCGGCGCGTCGATGATCTCGGGCGAGACGCGCCGGACGTTCCTGAAGCTCATGGGCGCGTCGGTCGCGCTCGCGGGCGCGGCGACGATCCCCGGCTGCCGCCGTCCGGATCACAAGATCCTGCCGTACGGCAAGCACGTGCCCGAGGAGATCATCCCCGGCAAGCCGCTGTACTACGCGACCAGCATGCCCATCCCCGGCGGGGCCGAGGGCCTGCTCGTCGAGACGCACGAGGGCCGCCCGACGAAGATCGAGGGCAACCCGCTGCACCCGATCAACCGCGGCAAGAGCAGCCTGTGGTCGCAGGCCGCGATCCTCGAGCTCTATGACCCCGACCGCCTCAAGGACCCGGTGTACGTCCAGAACGGGATGAACGCCGACGTTCCGCGTTCGTGGCAGGACTTCACGCTGTGGTCCCGTTCGCACTTCGCGACGTTCGCCCAGAACCAGGGCCAGGGCCTGGTGTTCATGGTCGAGCGGAAGAACAGCCCCGCGCTGAGCGTGATGCGCTCGCGCCTCGAGGAGCGGTACCCGCGGGCGCGCTGGTTCTACTACGACCCCGCCGGCGACGACGCGGCGATCGAGGGCTCGGCCATCGCGTTCGGCCGTCCGATGCGCGAGGTGCACCGCCTCGAGAACGCGGACGTGATCGTCACGTTCGATCGCGACCTGCTGCACAACGACGCGAGCGGCAACGCGCTGGGCAATGCCCGCGGCTTTGGCGCGCGGCGCCGGCTCGTCGCAGCGACCGACACGATGAACCGCCTGTATTCCGTCGAGTCCGCGTGGACGGTGACCGGCGCGAAGGCCGACCACCGCGTGCGGCTGTCGCCGAGCCAGGTGAGCGCTTTCGTCGTCGCACTGGCGCAGGAGCTCGGCCGCCAGGGCCTCGCGGGCGGCGCGCTGACCGCGGCGATCGGCCGCGTCGCGGCCCCGACCGCCGGGATCGACCAGAAGGTTGTCGCGGCCATCGCCCGCGACCTGCTGGCCAACCGCGGGCGCACGCTGCTGGCGGCGGGTCCCTCGCAGCCCCCGCAGGTCCACGCGCTCGTGCATGCTCTCAACGCCGCGCTCGGCAATGTCGGCACCACCGTGTCCTACCGCGCGATGTCGAAGCATGAGAGCATGCTCTCGTCCGAAGCGATCGCGGGCGCGGCGGAGGAGCTGAACTCCGGCCGCTGCCAGACGATCGTCTGCATCGGCGTGAACCCGGTGTACGACGCGCCGGCCCCGGTGAAGTTCGCCGAGGCGTTCGCGAAGGCCGCTGAGCGCATCGTGTGCTCGGTCGGCGACAACGAGACGGTCGCCGCGGCGACGTGGCGCGTGCCGATGGCGCACGCGCTCGAGTCGTGGGGCGACACCGAGGCGGCCGACGGCACGCTGGCCCCGATACAGCCGATGATCGCGCCGCTGTTCGGCGCGAAGGGCGAGCTCGAGCTGCTGGGCATTCTCGCCGGCGACGAGGTTGTTGACGGCTACGAGA
>JAEYNG010000472.1 GCA_023412695.1 Planctomycetota bacterium
GGCCTGTTCCAAGTGTTAAACTGTTGGCTGCGGCGCCTTGGCACCGCATCAAGGGGGGCGGGAAGGGTGGGGACGGTCGGGAGCGATTGCTCACCGATCGCCGGGACGCGTGTCCGATAACGCGACCACGGCGGGCGGCGAGCAGGCGCACCCTCCGGAAAGAGGGTTCCTTTGTGGGTCCAAGGCGGACGATCGGGCGCTCCCCGTTGTCCCGGACCGAGGTTTGTGCGCCGATGTCGATCGAACTCCGCGTCGAGCAGTCCCAGCAGGTGCTGGGCTACCAGTTCAAGGATCCGTCGCTGCTGGTCAAGGCGCTGACGCACGCGTCATTGACCGACAGCCGGCTCAACTCCAACGAGCGGCTCGAGTTCCTCGGCGACGCCGTGCTCGGCTTGGTCTGCTGTGAGCAGATCTTCGAGCTCTATCCCGACTTGCTGGAAGGGGAGATGACAAAGATCAAGTCGCTGGTTGTCAGCCGCGCAAGCTGCGCGGCGATGGCCCGTCGGCTCGGCCTCGACGGCCTGCTCATGCTCGGGAAGGGCATGCAGCAGCACCGCGAGCTCCCGCAGTCGCTCGCGGCCGGGACGATGGAGGCGATTATCGCGGCGATCTTTCTCGACGGAGGCGTCGACTGCGCCCGCGCGTTCCTGCGTCCGCTGCTCGGACCGTTGATCTCCGCCGCGTTCGACAGCGGGCACCAGGAAAACTACAAGTCGCTCCTGCAGCAGCACGCCCAGCAACTCTTCCAGGAGACGGCCAACTACATCGTGCTCGACGAGAAGGGGCCGGACCATTCCAAGGCGTTCGAGCTGTGTGTCGAGATCGGTGTCCGTCGGTTCCCGGCGTGCTGGGGGTCGAGCAAGAAACAGGCCGAGCAGCTCGCCGCGCTCGCCGCGTTGACCGAGCTGGGCATCACTGTCCGCGACGAGCACGGGCGCATCCAGCTTGTCCGTCCGCCTGCTCCAGCGCCGCTGCAGGCGTGAACGCGGCTGCCCGGAAGCTCGGAACCGAACTTCAACGAAGTGCATGAAAAAACCCCTGCCCGTGTTCGGGCAGGGGTTCGATGTGGTGTTCAAAGATCCGTCAGGCGACAGCCGGGATCAGCACGGGCCGGTGCCGTGCGCGAACCAGGCGGAGAGGAATGCGAAGATGGCCGGAACGCCCGGAGTTCCGCCGAAGTTATGAGCTTCCGGATCCTCGGCGAACCAGGATGAGAGGAACGCAAAGATGTCGGGGACATCGACGGTCTCATCGCCGTTCCAGTCTGCCTCGCATGGGTTGCCGACCGGCGCGGTCGGCGCAACCACGCGGGCAGTGAAGATTGCCGGCTCGCCTGCGGCCGCCGGGCGCCACAGGCCGATCGTCGCCTGGCCGGCGTCGGGGCCCGTGTCGGCAACGAAGCGGAAGTTATACGCGGTGCCCCAACGGATGGCGTTGGCGTTCAGGTTGGTGGAGTAAGACTCAGTGGCCCAGCCGACCTTGCCGCCCGTCGTGTCGCTGGCCCAGTTCGTACCGCTGCGAGTGACATTGCCCTCGCCGTCGTTTGCGCGGTAGGCAACATCGTGGAAGCCGACGTTGGTAATCGTGACACCCGCCGGGACGGGCACTTCGAAGCTGCCCGCGGAGCGGTGGGAGTTCATGTTGTACACGGAGTACTCGTAGTGCCACGTGCCGTTACCGAGGTCATAGGCGCGTGACGAGACGATGTACTTGCCCTCGCCGCGGTACGGGTCCGATTCAATCGGCGTTGCGTTCGGGACGATGATCACGTCCTGAACAACCTGGGGGTCGAGCAGCGGCCACGCCTCGACCGCGGACTTCTGGCGGTGCATCGCCTGCGTGATCGGCGCGACGCCGGTCGTGAGCAGGTTCGCCTGGAAGTTCGTCGGGCCGCCGGTGACGGTCATCTGGCGGAACGAGGCGTTGTTGAACTTGTTGCCGGCCGCGGCGTCATCCGGCGTCACGTACATCGCCTCGCCGAAGTGGCGGACGGCGTTCCCGCTGGGGGAAAGGATCGCGGTGTTGTTGCTCGTCGCGACTTCGGCGACGGGGAACTCGAGCAGGCGCTGCAGGCCGGACCAGCCCGGGTTCGCCGGCGGGTACGTGAACGCGCCCGTCGAGGCATTCACCTGCCACTTCGGCCCGAGCCCGCCCTGGCTGCCGTTTCGGCTGGCGGTATAAGGATCGGAGCAGCCGATGCCCAGACGGTTCCCGCTGGTTGCCTGGCAGCCCGAGCAGCAGAGCTGCTGCGAGAGCGCGAAAAAGCCGTGCTTCAGCCAGCTCTGTCCGAGCTGCTCGAAGGTCGCGTACTTGCCCGGCGTATTGAACTCACGATACTGGTAAAGGCTGCCGCCGATCACCGGGTGCTGGTTGTTGCCGGAGATCCAGAGCAACTGCGCGTTGCCGATGTTGCACGAGGTCGTTCCCAGCGAGGTCGCGTCAAAGCCGCCGGACGCGGTGTAGTTCGGCAGCCCGGTCCAGCTGCCGCCGGTCACCTGCACGTCGCCGACGATGACATCCGGGCCGGTGGAAACCTGACACTGGCCGCTGGCCATGCCAGCGACGAGGGCGACCGTCGCCGCGGCTGCCATGAACCCGAGCGCTTTGCCATTCTCTTTCATCTTGTACCTCTATTGATTTCTGACGACCTCTGAGACAACCACATCGCGCCCCACCATGGGGCTTCATGAAAGAACGGAATCGAGAGCGTCTGCACGCGTCACGAGAGCCGCGAGTCGATCACTCTGGCTGGACCCGACGCAGCCCGGGTCTACTCATCTCCCAAAACGGACAACTCGTCACCCGGCGGGAATAGCCGGTGGCAGAACGCCCGTTATACGTCAACCACTGCACGACGGATGCATGCAAGAGCCGGAAGGACTTACACACCATA
>JAEYNG010000082.1 GCA_023412695.1 Planctomycetota bacterium
GGTCGGCTTTGTGCCGACGCTGATCGCGGCGGCGAGCACGCGGCCATCGGGCAGGTGTGCCCGCCCGGCGTACACGCCGTCGGCCGGTGCAAGGCACGATGAACGCAGATTCGCGGTCGGGAAGCCGATCGTTCGTCCGCGTCGTTCACCACGGACGACCGTGCCCGCCATCGCGTACGGACGGCCGAGCAGGCGAGCGGCATCGCCGACGCGCCCATGCTCGATAAGCCATCGGAGCACGGTGCTCCGCGCGGGAGCGATCGTGTGGTCGATCAGCGGCACCTCGACCTGTTCGACAATCTCGACGGTGAATTCGTGTTCGCGGCCAAGCTCGCTGAGCGCTTCGATCGTCCCGGCACGCTTTGCGCCGAAGCGGAAGTCCGCGCCTTCGACGATGGCCATCGGCCAGTGCTCCTTCACGAGCCACTCGACAAACGCCGCGGGCGACATGGCCAGCAGTTCACGCGTCGGGTTGAGCCGCACGACTTCGTTGGCTCCTGCCGCGAGAAGCTCGCGTTCGCGCTGAGGCCAGGTTGTCAGCCGGGCGGGCGCCTTGGATGGTGCAAGGACCTCGATCGGGTTGGGATCGAACGCAAGGGCGATTACCCGGGGCGCAGGGCTTCGGGTCGCGGCGGCGACCGATGCCGCACGCTGAACGAGCGCCTGGTGTCCCAGGTGCACGCCGTCAAATGTGCCCACGGTCAGGACCGATGCCACGCCACGCGGGGCGAGGCTTGAGGCACGATCGGGCGGTATTGGCGGGCTCGCAGGCACAGGGGGAAGCGTAGCGGGGAGGGGCGAGCATTGGGCCTCGATGCGGCGCCAATCACTTTCCACCAGCCGGATCTGGCACTTCGGAGATGCGCCACGCCGCGGCGCACTCCGGACAGATCGTGAGACCGTCGGGGCGAGGGGGGACACCGGTCAGCCCGTACACACAGGCGGGGCACAGACCGCGACGCAGACGGGAAGAGCGTTCAGCCTCCCTGCTAACGCGTTGGAACTGAAGACCGAGCCAGAGGGCATACCCGAAGAGAGGCATGCCAAGGTACCAGGGTGGCACGACGTTGAAGAAATCATTCATGAGGCCGACGAACAACACCACAATGAGCGAGAGCCAGCTGATGAGCAGGCGGCGGTGCTGCTTGAGCAGCAGATGCTGATACGTGCGACGGATGTCCGTGTCGAGCAGTGGAGAATCTTCGGTGGCCGCGGCTCGATGCCATGGGCCGGCATCATCGGCAACGACGTTGCGAAAGAGTCGCTTACCCCACCACATCCGGAAGGCTCTCCATCCCCTCCGTCAGCACGCGAGGGCCGGTCTCGGTGATCAGCACGTCGTGCTCGTAGTGCACGGCGATCGACCCGTCCTTTGAGAACACCGGCCACTGCTTCGCATCCTGCCGGACTTCGCCCGTGCCGATCGCGATCATCGGCTCGGCCGCGAGCACGGTCCCGGGCATGCAGCGTTTAAACCCGTCGGGCCACTCGTCGTTGTACGTCGGGATGACGTTCGAAAGGTATGGCGGCTCGTGCAGGCCCTTTTTGCGTTTATCGTCCCACCGGCCATAGCCATGCCCGCCGAGGCCGCGGATGAGGTGGAAGCCGCACTCGCCCTCGACGTAGCCCTGCACCGTCCGCGCCCACGCCATGTAGGTGTTCGACGGGTGCAGCATCTCAACGCCGCGCCGGAGCGACTCCTTGCCGCACTCCATCAGTCGCTGCACCTCGCCGCTGGGATAGTCCTTGAAGACGTACGTCCAGGCGGCGTCGCCGATCCACCCGCGGTGCACCACGCCGATATCGATCTTCAGGACGTCCCCGTCCTTCATCGGCTTGGTGTAATACCCAGCCGTGCCGTGGACCACGCAGTCGTTGACGCTTAGGCACGCATGCGACGGGAACGCCGGCGACCGTCCGACGCGGTAGCCGAGGAAGCACGAGCGGCACTGCAGGTCCTCGTGCGTCCGGGCAACGAACTGGTCGATCTGTACGAGCGTCTGCCCGGTCCGCAGAAAATCGACCAGCCGCTGGTGCGTCTGCACCACGCGCTGGGCCGCGGCGTACGCCAGCTCGGTCTCGGAGTCGGAAATGACGGGGGCTCGGGACATCGGCCGATCGTAGGGTCGTTGCCGCGGATCATCCGTGTGATCGATTATGCTGGCCGGCGATGGCCCGAGGCCTGAGCTCCAGCACACTGATCGACGACCGAGGCCGCGAGTTCCCGACCGCGTGTATCCCCGGCACCTATATCTGGGATGGCCGCGAAACACTCGCGGAGCTGCCTAACGAACTGTCGGCGGCGTGCTGCGGGGCGGTTGCGGAGTTCTGTGCGGCCGATCGGCCACGGCTCTTGACGCAGAGAGGCCTTGTCTGGATCTGCATCTCGATGGTTATCGCGGTGCTGTGGATCAAGCCCACAACGGGTCCGGAGTACGGGGGTGTTTTTGCGGTTATGGTGGGTTGGTCTTTAGTGTTGTGGTGGCTACGGAGGTCGAAGTCGCGAAGGCCGTATGACGAGCGCGTGCTCGCGACGCTGCTGGCTGCGGCGAGGTGCCCGAGCTGCGGATACGACTTGCGTCAGACGGAGGCCGCCGAGAATGGCCTGACGTGTTGCGCGGAGT
>JAEYNG010000485.1 GCA_023412695.1 Planctomycetota bacterium
CCGCAAGACGTTCGAGCCCGACAAGCACGACTGGATCCGCACCGTGCGGATCGACCTCGCTGTGCCGCGGGTCATCCGGCTGCTCGGCTACGACCGGCTCCCGGCGCAGATCGTCAAGCTCAATCGGCGCAACCTGTTCGCTCGCGACCGGAACCAGTGCCAGTACTGCGGGAGAACCTTCCCGACCAGCGAGCTGTCGATCGACCACGTTAAGCCGCGGACGCAGGGCGGCGGCGAGTCGTGGGAGAACCTCGTGTGCTCGTGCGTGAAGTGCAACGCTCGCAAGGGCGGTCGAACGCCCGAGCAGGCGAGCATGAAGCTCGTCCGCGCGCCGGTGAAGCCCAAGCGCAACCCGCTGATCACCATCCGGCTCGGGCAGGAACGGTACTCGTCGTGGAAGGCGTTCCTCGACGACGCGTACTGGAATGTCGAGCTGAAGTAGCCCCCACCTCACCGGACCGCCTGAGACTCAGGCGGTCTTTTTCTTTGCGCCAGGCTTCTGAGAGCCGTTGGGCAGCATCGCGTCCACCTTCGCGGCGAGTGCAAAGTCCTTCTCGGTTATCCCGCCGGCGTCGTGCGTGCTCAGGGTCAGCGTGACCTTGTTGTAGCGGATCAGGATGTCCGGGTGGTGCTGGTCGGCCTCGGCCGCCGCGGCCACGTTGTCCACGAACTCCATCGCCTTCATGAAGTTGTCGAAGTGGAACGTCCGCTGGATCGCCCCGCCGGTCTCCGACCAATCGGGCCGCTTGGCCAACATCCCGGCGATCTGTGCATCTGTAAGTTTTTCCATTTCCGATCGCTCCTGACGCACAGCCGTCCGTGCCCGCCGACAACCCTCGCGAGTGCCGCCGCGGCGTCCTGTCTGCCGATGAGGGCGGCGAGGCAGTGTATCGTCTTGAATCGAACCCATCGCGCCAAGGGGCAAGATCGGCAAGGCCAACGCCGCGAGACTTCTGCAAGTGCCTGACATTACACGACTTGCGCCATCTCCCACCGGTGCCCTCCACATCGGCAACGCCCGGACGTTCCTTGTCAACTGGGCGCTGGCCCGTCGCCATGGGTGGCACGTCTTTCTGCGGATCGAGGATTTCGATACGCCGCGGGTGAAGCCCGGTGCGATCGAGGGGGTCATCGACACCCTCCGCTGGCTCGGCATGGATTGGGACCCTTGGCCCCCCGCGGCGGACAGCCCGATCCCCGGCGTGCTCATCCAGACCGCCGACCTCGCCCCCTATCACGCGGCGATCTCCACGCTCGCGGCTAAAGGCCTCGCGTATCCCTGCGCCCGGACCCGCGGCGAGATCGAATCGGTGCTCAGCGCGCCGCAGGAGGGCGCACATGAGACACCGTTCCCCGCGTCCTTGCGGCCGACAAACGCGGGAACGCCTACGACCTTTCCGCCCGCAGCGTCAGGTGAGGCGTCGAACTGGCGGTTCCTGACCCCCGAGAGCGAGGTGGCGTTCGTAGATGCCTTCGCCGGCCCGCAGAGCCTGTCGCCTACGAAGAGCGTCGGCGACTTTGTTTTGTGGACCAAGCGCGGCCAACCCTCGTATCAGCTCGCCGTCGTTGTGGACGACCAGCGGCAGGGTGTGAACCGCATCGTTCGCGGCGATGACTTGCTCGATTCCGCCGCACGGCAACTGCTCCTGTGGCGGGCCCTCGGCCTTGCGCCCGAGCCGGAGTTCATGCACCTGCCGCTGGTGCTCGGGCCGGACGGCAAGCGGCTGGCAAAGCGCCACGGGGACTCACGGGTGGACACGTATCGCTCTCGCGGCGTGCCGCGGGAGGCGATCGTCGGCCTTGTCGCGTACTGGTGCGGCACACAGCCGACACGCTCGCCGATGTCGCCGGCCGAGTTCAAGGGTGCGCTCGATCCGCGTACGATCCCGCCCGTACCCGTCACCTTTACTTCAGAGGACGACCGATGGCTGCTTGCTCAGGCTCGCTGAAACTGCTCGTGCTGGTTGCGCTCGCGGGAGTCTTTACACTCGCGACCGCGTGCACGGAGAAGGACACCGTGAGCAACAACGTCGCCACCGTCAAGATCCGTGGGAAGACCCATTTCCTGGAGATCGCCGCAACCCCGGACAAGCGAATGCTCGGACTCGGCGGTCGGACGCAGATCGCTGACGACGGGGGCATGATCTTCGTCTTCCCGGCGAGCCAGGTGACGGTGCAGAACTTCGTCATGCGGGACTGCCCGATCGACATCGACATCATCTACACCGACGGCGTGGGACGCGTGCTGGCGACGCATGAGATGAAGGCGGTCGATCCGCGGGACGAGACCAAGGGGGAGGGCAAGCCGGGAGACTTCGACAATGCCAACTACGACCGGCGGCTTGTGCGCTATTCGAGCCGGTACCCCGCGACATTCGCGATCGAACTGAAGGCGGGGTCGATCAAGACACTGGGCGTGAAAGAGGGGGATCTGGCGGAGTTCGACTACGCCGCCCTTAAGAAGATGGCCCAATAGGCCGATTTCAGCCCCTTGGCGGGACGGATCCTGACGCGCCGCGTGCCGAACGCTCGGCCTGCGCGCCGGCCGGACCGCCGGAGGCAGCCGGGATGCAGAGCCAATCGCTGGCATTGATCGCCGCGCCCGGCACCGAGGCCTCGCGCCCCGCGTGGTGGGAACCGATCCTCGCCTCGTGGCCCAACCACCGCCCGACGATCGAACTCTTGACGCCGGAACAGTTGCTCTCGAGCTCGCGTGCGCTGAAGCCCGCGCACGCCTGGGACGCCGCGGTGATCGCACCGTTCGCGGGGGTCTCGGACTCGACGCTGTACCGCGTGGTCGATGTGCTCCAGCAGGCGCTCGTGCCGACGGTCCTGCTTCTCAACGATGACCCCGAGCAGGAGGCCCGGCTCGACGGGTTCAACGCCGGCTCCGTTGTGACTCAGCGGGCAACCGCGGACGCGAAGGTCACGGCGGGGATGATCTGCGGCCTGGCACGTCGGCAGCCGGCGATCCGCTCGCTCGAGCAATCAATCCGCATGGCCCAGTCGTTCCAAGGCGAGACGTCCGCCGAGATCGACCGGCTGCATCAGGAGCTATTACTCGCCGCGAAGGTGCAGCGGGACTTCCTGCCCAAGCGCATGCCCATGATCGACGGCCTGCAGTGCTCGGTGCTCTACCGGCCCGCCGGGTTTGTCTCGGGCGACACGTACGACGTCTGCCAGCTCGACGAATACCACATCGGCTTCTTCCTCGCCGACGCGATGGGGCACGGCGTGCCCGCGGCGTTGATGACCCTGTACATCTCCGGCTCGATCCCGCGCAAGGAGACCGGCCTCGCCGGTGGCGGCTACCGGCTGATCCCGCCGGCCGAGTCGCTCCAGCGGCTCAACGCCGAGCTCGCCGACTCGATCGCCGGCCCCGCGCGATTTGCGACCGCGATCTGCGGGCTTATCGACACACGCACCGGGCTCATCACGCTCGCCGCGGCCGGGCATCCGCCGCCGCTGCGCGTCGGCCCGCACGGCGTGCGGCCGATCAACGTCTCCGGCATGCTGCTCGGCGTCGTGCCGGAGTTCGAGTATCAGCAGGTCACCGTCCGGCTCGAGGAGGACGAGATCCTCGTCGTACATTCCGACGGCATCGAATCGGCCTTCGCGCGCAACGCCCGGCCGGGCGAGGCGGGCACACGCCCGATCCCGCCGCACTTCCAGCACTTCGCGGCGATGCGCAAGGGCGATGCACTCTCGAGCCTCGGCGCGGCGATGGACCGCCTCGCCGATGATCTCGACGCGCAGACCGGCTCGCTGCATCAGGATGACGATGTCACGGTGCTCGCGCTCCAGACCACGAGCGTGCGGGAGCCCGGCGGCGCGTACAAGGCGCTCGCGAACGACCCGGCCCGCGCAGATCAAGCCTGAGCACGCTGCACGAAGCGATCGGACTCCACCAGGCCGTCCTTCAGCCTGAAGATCCGTTCGCACCGCTGGCTGATGCGGTCGTCGTGCGTGACCATGATGATGGTCATGCCACGGTTGTGGAGGTCCTCGATCACCTGCAGGATCGCCTCGCCGGTGGAGGAGTCGAGGTTGCCCGTCGGCTCATCGGCCATCAGCACGACCGGCTCGGTGACGAGCGCGCGGGCGATCGCCGTGCGCTGCTGCTGAC
>JAEYNG010000501.1 GCA_023412695.1 Planctomycetota bacterium
CTCTCGGACCGTCGTACGAGTGTTCGATCGTCGAGTCGCACCACAGCCGCAAGAAGGATGCGCCCTCCGGCACCGCGCTGCGGCTTGCTCAGGCGGTGCGCAGCGCGGGCCATGCGCTGCGTGACGACCAGGTTGTGTCGATCCGCGGCGGCGATGTCATCGGCGAGCACACGGTGCGCTTCGCCGGACCGGGCGAGTACATCGAGATCACGCACCGCGCGACGACGCGCGACCTGTTCGCGCTCGGCGCAATCCGCGCCGCGAAGTGGTTGGCGACCCAGCGCGCCGGTTGGTACACAATCGAAGACACACTCGGGATGGGATCGTGATGTGCGCAAGATCGCGAAAGATCGCCGCACGATCGACGTGGCTTGATATGGCCACCTGATCACTTCCAGGTCGCGGTTTGTGCGCGAGTGGTGGGGGTGTGCAGCCATCCGAGCAGCATCGCCGGGACGATCGCTTCGAGCGCAAAGGTTGCGAGCGCGGTAACGAAGACGGTGTCGCCGCCGGTCGCGCCGGTGCCCGCGCGACGCGCGGCGGCATAAACCAGCGCGGCGGCGAGCGCGGCGAGAAGGAACCGCGACCATGACCAGATGCGGGCAAGATGAAGCGCCCATGTGCGGTGCATCATGAACCCGATGGCGATAACAACAAGCGCCAGCCCGAACAGGAACTCGAGGGCGGTCGCGGTCCAGACAAGGATGAGCCACCCCGCGCCGGGCTCGACGGCGGGCGTCACAGACGAGAACGGGCCGCCCGTCGGCCGCGCAACCAAGCCGATTATGGCGATGGGGCCGAGAATGGCCTGCAGCGCGCCCACGCCGGCGAGCGCAAGGCCGATCACCAGCGGCCAGATGGGGTAGTCAGGGTCTTGCGGGCCGAAGAGCACCGGGTTGATCGGCGACTCAACCGCCGGCGGCGGCGCGGGGGGCGGCGAGACTTCGATCTCAAGGTCCGAGTCTTCGCGCCGTTTCTGCTCGGCGATGACGGTGAGCCGGTCGTAGTACGTCTGACCCGGCGTCGGCGGCGGGGGCGTTGGGAGCGACGCCGGGACCGCGCCCGAGAGTGCGCTCGCGCTCGAGCCCGGCTGCGCGGCCGCGGCATCGGGCGCAGTGCGGATGAAGCGGTCGAAGAGTGCCTGCCGGCCGCGGGCGACCATCTGCGGGCCGCCGCACGCCGCAGTGAGCGCGGCGAGGAAATGCCCCGGGGTCTTATGCCGGTAAAGGGGCGACTTGTTGAGCGCACGATCGATGGCGTCCGCGAGCGGCTCCGACACGCCCCTCGCCGCGAGCTTGTCGATCGGTGGCGGCTGCGTGGCGTGGCAAGCGCGGATGTCTTCGAGCGTGCCGGTGAACGGGGTCTCGCCCGCGAGAAGCTCGAAGGCGGTAACGCCGAGAGCGTACACGTCGGACTTCGCGGAGATCTGGCCCTCGAACATCTCCGGAGCCATGTAAGCGGGGGTTCCGGCGATGGATGCCCCGCCCTCCTTGAGCACGCCCGGACGCGAGGCGAGCTCGCGCGACAGCCCGAAGTCGGTAACGAACGCGTTCCCGTCGCGGTCGATCAAAATGTTCGACGGCTTGATGTCCCGATGGATGCGCTGCTGATCGTGCAGGTGGCCGACGGCGTTGCACGCATCGGTCATGACGGCGATCAGCTCGGCGGGTGTGAGCGGGTCCCCCTTGCGGATGAGCGAAGAGAGCGACGGGCCGTCCACATACTCCATGACCAGGTACGGGACCGTCTCAACCGTAGCGGCGTGGAGGATGTTGGTGAGGTTGGCATGCCGCAAGGCCGCGGCCGCGCGTGCACCCTCGAGAAAGGCGATCAGCCGCGGGTCATCCGGCCCCTGAACGGCGGTGAGCAGGAACTTGACCGCGACGCGACGGTGCAGAAGCTCGTCGGTGCCGAGCCAGACGACGCCCATCGCGCCCTGCCCGAGCTGGCGTTCAAGACGGACCGGCCCGACCTGGCGCGGGATGGTCACCATCTGCCCCGGCTCGCCAAAGGCGAGGTCGGTGGTCCGGGTGAGGGAGATGGTCTCGTTCGGGTCCATCGTGAGCGCGTGTCCGCGTTGAGTTTATGGGAAAGGCGGTGCCAGGGTGCCAGGGAACGAGGGGTGAGAAGACGTTGACAGGGCCGGAAAGTGGAAGGGGCCGCTCCTCGCGACCTTGACCCCCTCGCGTCTCACCCCCTGACCGCTTCGCCCGCACTCCCCCTCCCTACGCTGACGCCGTGAGGACAACCGGACAAGGCACGGGCGCGGCGGCAATGTCGCCGTTCATGGGGGTGGTCACGATTGCTTTGACACTGCTCGGCTGGTCGAGCGTGCCGTTGTTCATCCGGCACTTCGCCGAGTCGATCGACCTCTGGACAAGCAACGGGTGGCGATACGGCTTCAGCGCGTTCGTCTGGCTGCCGGTCGTGCTCTGGGGGCTGTACCGTGGCGGCCTCCCCGCCGGGATCTGGCGGAAGTCCCTCGTGCCCGCCGCGCTCAACGCCCTTGGCCAGGTCGCGTTCGCGTGGTCCTTCTACAAGATCGACCCGGCGACGGCGACGTTCGGCCTCCGGACCCAGATCGTGTTCGTCGCGGTAGGGGCCTACCTGCTGTTCCCCTCGGAGCGTCGCCTGCTGCGCGACCCGCGGATGTGGGCGGGGATGGCGATGGTTGGTATCGGCGTCGCCGGAACGGTGTACTTCGGCCACGGCCTGCCGCGCGGGGCGCAGGCGTTCGGCGTCGCCCTCGCGATCGCCAGCGGGTTCTTCTTCGCGGCGTACGGCCTGGCCGTGCGCCACTCGATGCACGGCTACCACCCGGTGACCGCCTTCGCGGTCATCTCCCAGTACACCGCCGCCGTGATGGTCGCGTTGATGCTGATGCTCGGCGACCGGTGGGGGGCGGGCGCGCTGGACCTCTCGGGCGGGCAGTTCGTGCTGCTGCTCGTGTCGTCCGTCGTGGGGATCGCGCTCGGGCACGTGTTCTACTACATCTCCATCGCCCGGCTCGGCGTCGCGGTCTCGAGCGGCGTCATCCAGCTCCAGCCGTTCATCGTGAGCATCGGGCAGACCGCACTGGGGTGGCAGTCCCTCTCGGCCGCGCAGTGGGGGAGCGGGCTCATCGCCGTTGCCGGCGCGCTGATGATGCTCGCCGTGCAGTGGCTGCTGACCCGTGGCGACGCCCGGCGGGCAAAGCTCGCGGCCTGCCCGCAGTGCGGGTACCCGCGCACGGGCCTCGCGCCCGGCGCCAAGTGCCCCGAGTGCGGCCACGCGCCCTCCCCGGGCGGAGAGATGGTCGTGCCCGAGGAGACAACGGCGGTAGTCGAAACGGGGGACCTGGATGCCGTGCCGGCGACGGTTGTGACGGGAAACGGCAAATCGGCGAACGATCATGCCGGGAGATGAACGCCGTGCCGGTGATCGCCGCGAGCCGAATCTGACTTGCGGCTTTCACGCCAATACCGCTACGCTGCGGCATGGACATGACCCCGCAGCGTTGGGAGAACACATCGGCGTACCTGCGCGAGGTGTTCGGGAAGCAGGATGCGGTGCTGGAGGGGCTGATGCCCGCGGCCATTCAAGCCGGGATCCCGTCGATCGCGGTGTCGGCGGATGTCGGGCGGCTCCTGCACATCCTGACGCTCATGGCGACGACGCGTCCGGGCGCGACCGCGCGGGTGCTCGAGCTCGGCACGCTCGCAGGGTACTCGGGCATCTGGCTCGCCCGCGCGCTGCCCGCCGGCGGGAAGCTCATCACCGTCGAGCCGAACCCCAAGCACGCGGACTTTGCCCAGCGGATGTTCGCCGCGGCGGGGGTTGCGGATCGGGTTGAGATCCGGCGGACGACGGGGATCGATGCGCTGCAGGGGCTGTCGCGCGAGTTCGGGCCGGGGAGCTTCGATGTGGCGTTCTTCGACGCGATCAAGACGGAATATCCGGAGTACTTCCGGCTGGCGCGGCCGCTGATCGGGCGCGGCGGGCTACTGCTGGCGGACAATGTGCT
>JAEYNG010000089.1 GCA_023412695.1 Planctomycetota bacterium
CCACGACAGCATCTGCAACGCGTCGGAGATGTTCTCGCGTGTAGCGGTCCGCGCCTCCGTCCACAGCATCCGCGTCCCGCCCGAGTACGTCACGACATTGAACCGGTCCTCCGGTTGCATCACCGCGGCCATCCGCTCGAGAACCTTTACCGCCGCGCCGTGCGCCTCACCGTCCATCGATCCCGAGACATCGACAACGAATACCAGTTCACGCGCGATGCGAGATGCCCGCGTGTCAGCAGTGGGGGGCTGGAGAACCAGCGCGAAGAAGTTCCCCTTCTCGCTCGTGTGCGTCAGCACCTGGTCGGTAAACCCATCCTCCGCCTGTTTCCACTTGAGCACGAAGTCGCGATTCGGGATTGTCGCCGACTTCTTGAGCGCAACACGTGTCGCCGTCGGCAGACCGTCGGGTCGCTTCGTCAAGTCCGTATGCAGCGTCTGATGCAGTGGCGTTGACAGCCCCGCGATCCCAGCGCCCACGGCATCGAGTTCAACACTGATCGACAGGTCCTGCCCCGACCGCTTGCCGGGCAGCGCGGGCATCGGCGTGATGCGAGACGCATCCGGCACTTGGTCCGTGCCTTTGGCGAATGCACTCCCGGGCTCCGCCGACCCATTGAGCGCCTCATGGTGCGACTCGCCGCGCCGCCGCCCCAGATCTTGGAACCTCTCAACGACCACCGGATGTCTCAGATAGAACCATCGCCCTCCGACATGCCCGAGCGATGGCGGGTACACCAGGCCCTCCTCAATCGTGCCGTCGCCATAGACCACACGCAGCGAGATCCATCGTCCCTCGGGACCCTTCTCCGCCGGCTCCTCGATCGCCACGCCCGTCCGTAGCAACGCCGCGATCACCTCGCCACGCGGCGTGACATCGCTCCTCGAAAAACCTGATCCTCGATCCGTATCCTCGACCTTCGCCGGGCCGAGCAGAACCAACCCCTCGCGCCGGGTCAGCCCCTCCGGCAGCACAAACGACTGCTCATCGACAATCGCGTCCCCCGGCACATACCTTGGCGAGACCACCGTCGGGAACTCGAAGACATACTCGTCGCCCCGCCGCTCGACCGTCTCGACATACGACAGCGTCACGTCGATCGACGCGCCGGGTTCGATGTTCGCCACCGACTGCGTGAAGATGTTCGCCCGCTCCTGCTCGGTGACCGCGGCGACGTTGCCCGCATCGCGTGCCGCGTGATACAACTCGACCGCCTCTAGCCGATCCTTCACCTCGCCGACCACGACGCGGTCGCCGATCTCCATCTGCATGCGGTCCACCGCGCCGCGGTGCGACAGGGGGAACGTGTACACCGCCTCGATCGGCTCGCTGTGCGGGTTGCGGAAACGTTGCGTCAGCGTCACCCGTGCAAGCGGCCCGCTGATCTCCGCAGCGACGTCCGTGTGCTCCAGCACGCACGCGCCCAGCGCAACCCCCGCATCGTCGTACGCCTCCAGCCGGCCGCCGTCGGCGACCATCACCGCGTTGGAAGCCTCCGCCGTCGCCGTCGTGTCGCGCGATTGCGGCAGCATGAATGGCGCAAGAACGGCAAGCGTCAGCACCGCCGCCGCCGCGAGCGGCGCGATCCGCCACAGCTTCCACCCGTCCCCGCCCGAGGCTTCTCGCACCTCCGGCTTCGGCTCCACCACCGCCGCGCCGTTTATTGCCGCATCCTCGGCGCGCAGCGCGGCCAGCATCCGGTCCCGCCCCGCCGCCGCCTTCGCACGGTTCACCTCGTGCCACTCGCGCAGGAGCACGTCGAGCTCATCGTCCCCGCGCGGCAGCTCGCCGTCGCCCAGCGTCTCGAACCGGTCATCGTGCGGAGTGTTCATGCTCGGGCCTCACTCATCATGACGCTCAGTCGCTCGCGGGCGCGGGTCAGCAGCTTGTAGAAACCGCTGCGAGAAACCCCCAGCGCCGTCGACGCCGCCGCGACCGGGTCGGCCTCCAGGTAATACAGGTGCAGAGCCAGACGCTCGTTGTCCGGCAGTTGATCCATCGCCCGCCCCAGCAGCTCGAGCCGCTCGTGCCGCGCGGCCGTCTCCGTCGGCGATTCCTCACCCGGCCTCGCGTTGCCCGTCGTCGAGCCGCCCATGAAGCGGACCTCCTCCGCCGCCGCGTGCTCGTGCGCCGACCGCCGGCGCATCGACCACCGCCGCTCCGAGCACACCAGCCGCGCGATCGCGTACAGCCACGACCGCATCCCGTCCGGGTCGGTCAGCCGGTCCAGCATCCGATACGCGCGCAGGAACGTCTCCTGCAGCGAATCGTCGGCGTCCGCGTCCGTCGGCGAGTGCTGCCTGCACAGCGCCCGCACGACGGCGCAGTGCCGGTCGTAGATGCGTGCGAACGCTGCGTGCGCCTCGGGGCTCGCCCCGTCGCTCCGCCGCCCTGCTCGGACCAACGCAAGGTCCCGGGCGTCATCGGTCATCACAGGAGGAATGGCCACTGCCGGCGGATTGTCTCCGCTTTCGGCCGGGCGTGCTCAAAAGTTGCGCGCAAGACCCCCCTTAACAAGTCACAAAAAGAAACCCAGCCGCGACCGGTCAGCTCGCGGCTGGGTGCGAGGACTGTTTGAGCCCTCTCTCGCCTCTCTCTCACTCCAACTGCTTCGCGTGACGAATCCTCTCTCGTCCCGCCGTTCTCTCTCGCGGCTCTCTCTCACTCCGCAGACCCGGTAGGAGGGTCTATTCGGCAGGAACAGAAACGCCAGCGAAGCAACCGGATAAGGCAGGAACAATGTACTGGAAATGCCAAGCTTGTCAAGCAAGAACTGCCGAATGTGCAGTTGTACGGCTTAATAACTGCTTCACGTGTCCCAAAATCGGGAATTTCTACCCCCATAAGCACGGCAGAAACCGCCCAATCGGACCTTGTCTCGCACTTTTCATCCCCGATTCCGGGCTAGCTTGCGCGCAGCGTTTCCGAACGAGGGTCCCACTCCATTACCTTGTTCTGGCGGTAGGCCTCCACGCCCATCTTGATGGCGACCATCGTCGAGCAGCCGAGGTCCACGTTGCATGCAAGAGGGGCCTTCCCTCGGATCGCGTCGAAGAAGTTGCCCATATGGTCCCGCCGCTCCGCCACCGGGATGTCGAACCCTGCCTGGCTGTCTTCAGCCGGCGTTGATTTCCACTGCTCCGCGTTCCTTTCGCGGAACTGCTTCTTCCAGGCGCCCTGCTCGCGGACCGCGATCTTGCCGGAGTTGCCCGAATCGGAGCCGCCCTCGAAGAACATCGTGGCGTACTGGCCGCGGATGACCGTGTCGAGCCCGAAGTCGTTGGTCATGACGGAGACGAGCACGACGCTGTGCTCGCTCGGGTAGTCGACCATCATCATGAAGGTGTCGGGGATATCCCGCTCGTCTTTCTCGAGATAGCGGCCGCCGCTGGCGACGACGCGCTTGGGGTACTCCCCGTCCGGTCCGGTGATCGCCCGCAATAGCGGGGCGAGCTTGTGGTACAGCAGGTCTGTCGCGACGCCGCCGTTGTACGCGAAGTACTTGCGGAAGCGGAAGAAGTGATCCGCGTTCCAGTCGATCTTGGGTGCAAGGTCCCACTCGCTCCCGAGCCAGCGGTCCCACCACACATACCCGTCGCTGTCCTTGGGCGCGTTCGGACCGGCGTCCGGGTCGATTCGCCAGTTGAACTGCCCGCCCTGCGAGTTCCGGCAGTACGCCGCCTGGCTCCAGACCGGCTTGCCGATCCGCCCTGCGCCGATCGCGTCGCGTGCCTTGTAGTACGCGTCCGCCGAGGTCCCCTGCGGTCCGACCTGAAGCGTCCGCTTTGTGCGCTTCACGGCGTCGCGGCAGGCGAGCGCCTGCTCGATCGTGTGGCTCAGGGGTTTCTCGACGTACACGTCTTTCCCGTTCTCCATCGCCTCGATCGCCATCTTCACGTGCCAGTGGTCGGGGGTGGCGATCAGCACCGCGCTGATGTCCTTGTCGTCGAGGACCTCGCGGTACTCCATCGTCCCGGGGCCCTTGCCGCCGCTCGCCGCGCTCGATCCGCCGTTCTCCAGCACGATCCGCGTGGCGTTGTTGAGCCGCCGGCGATAGACATCACACACGCGGGAGACGAGCATGTTCTCCGCGTCCCGCCGCTTCACCAGGCTCTCGAGGTGGTGCGTGCCCATCCCGCCGGTGCCGATGACCCCCATGACGATCCGGTCGTTGGCCCCGAGCACCCGCGCGTAGCTCGCCGCAGGCATGAACACGAGCCCGGCCCCCGCGGCGGCCGCGGTCTTCAGGAACGTCCGTCGGTGCATCCCCATCGTTTCCGCGGCGGTACGGCTCATCGCAATCC
>JAEYNG010000504.1 GCA_023412695.1 Planctomycetota bacterium
GGCCTGTGCCTTGCGTTGACGCAGGCCGGCCGCGGGAGCTTCGACATCGATCGGGGCTCGACTGTTGAACGGCTGCTCTTTTTTCTTGGCGCGGGGCTTGTGCAGGTGCGGCTGCTTGCGAACATGCTCGACGGCATGGTCGCGGTCGAGGGCGGCATGCGTTCGCCGCCGGGCGAGATCTACAACGAGGCGCCTGATCGCGTGTCGGACGTCGCGGTGCTCGTCGGCGCGGGGTACGCGGCGACCTCGTCGCCTGAGCTCGGGTTCATCGCGGCGATCGGCGCGGTGCTTGTGGCGTATGCGCGTGCACTCGGCAGGGGAACGGGGCATGCGGCCGACTTCCGCGGGCCGATGGCCAAGCAGCAGCGGATGTTCATCATCACCGTTGTCGCGCTGTTCCTCGCGATCGCGCCATTGCCGATCCGCCACCTGCTTGTCTTTCAGTTCCCCATGGCGCGCTTTCCGCTCGGTCTGATGTCCATCGCGCTGCTCGTCATCGCGCTCGGCTGCGCGATCACGTTCTGGCGGAGGCTGCGGCTGCTGGCAATGCGGCTCCGCACGGGTTCGCCGGCGCCAACGCCGCCCGGCGCGACCGGGGGGACGTCCGGATGATCAACCGCGAGGCCGCGGGCCACCTGCTTAAAGTGCATGATGCGTTCGCGCACCCGATCACGCCGTGGATGGCGGGGGCGATCGGCGTCGTGCTGATGGTGTCGATCCCCGCGGCGCTTGCGCTGCACCGCGCGGGGAAGATGTCTGACAAGACGTGGCAGGACGTGAAGGTCCGCTGCATCACGTGGTGCGTGATTGCGCCGGCCGTGGTGCTGCCGATCCTGCTGTCCGCGGGGGCGGCGATGCTGATGGTCTGCGCAGTATCGCTGATGTGCCATCGCGAGTTTGCACGAGCCACCGGCCTGTTCCGCGAGCGGCTGATGAGCGCGATGGTGGTGCTCGGCATCCTCGCCGTCACGTTCGCGAGCCTCGACAACTGGTACGGGCTGTTCGTCGCCGTGCCCGCGCTGATGATGGCGATCATCCCCGCGGCGGCGGTGCTCGAAGACCGGCCGAAACACTACATCCAGCGCGTGGCGCTCGCGGCGGTTGCGTTCCTGTTCTTCGGCGCCGGGCTCGGGCACCTGGGCTTCATCGCCAACGACACAGACTATCGGCCGGTGCTGCTGCTGATCATCGTGTGCGTGCAGCTCAACGACATCTTCGCGTACATCTGCGGCAAGACTCTCGGCCGCCGCAAACTCTTCCCCAACAACAGCCCCAACAAGACGCTCGGCGGGCACCTGGGCGCGGTCTGCTGCACCGTGCCGCTGACGTTCTTCCTCGGGCGCGAGGTCTTCCGCGGCACGCCGATGAACGACCCGGTGCTGCTCGTCGGGCTCGGGCTGATCTTCAGCATCGGCGGGCAGCTCGGGGACCTGGTGCTCGGGTCGATCAAGCGCGACATCGGCATCAAGGACATGGCCGCGACGCTGCCGGGGCACGGCGGGGTGCTCGACCGCGCGAACTCGCTCTTGCTTGTCGCGCCGGCGGCGGGGCACTACCTCGGATACTTCGGCGGGCTCGACTATGACCGCGTGGACCGCGTGTTGAGCACGGGCTTGCGTGCATTGGATTCGCAGATACCGATGCTTGTGCAACTCATGCAGCGTGCGGGGGCTTGGGTCATCGGGTGCGCTGCGTTTGTGGGAGGCGGGGCATGACAGAGCAGCCCGACAATCACGCGCAGCAGCAACAGCCACCGCGGTCTGATCGCGGCGGCGACTGGCACTTCCGCCCCGCCGCCGACCATGGGCTCGGACCGCTCGAGCGGCTCCGAAGCACGAAGCGTGAGCAGGGGCTGATCTCGTGGACGCTGCATCTCGCCGCGCTCGCGGGCCTGCGGACGACGCTGGCCCTGCTGCACGGGTTCCGCATCGAGGGCCGCGAGCATCTGCCTGCTGCGCCGCCGTTTGTGATGATCGCGAACCACACCAGCCACCTTGATGCGCTGGTGATGGCCGCCGCGCTCCCGCGGCGGGTCGGCGCGACGACGTTCCCGGTGGCGGCGGGAGACGTGTTCTTCGAGTCGGCCGCGCTCTCAGCGGCGACGGCAGTGTTCATCAACGCGCTGCCGCTGTGGCGGAAGAAAGCAACGGGCCATGCGCTGGAGGACCTGCGCTCGCGTCTGCTGGAGGGGCAGACGTCGCTCATCCTGTTCCCGGAGGGTGCACGGTCGCGTGACGGACAGATGCTCCCGTTCAAGTCGGGCATCGGCCGCATCGTCGCGGGCACGAGCGTGCCGGTCGTTCCGTGCTGGCTTGGTGGCGCGTTCGAGGCGTTCCGGCCGGGGACCTATGTTCCGCGGCCGCGGAGGATCACGCTGCGTGTCGGGCCGCCGGTCACGTTTGCCGATCAGCCGCAGGACCGCGCGGGGTATGACGCGGTGTCGGCGGTTTTGAGGGAGGCGGTGGAGGGGTTGAGGGGACGCGAGCCCGCTTGCAGTGTCCGATCCGGCTGACCCGCCACAGTTTTCGCAACCTCTTCACATTCATGACGTATGCGCCTGTGATGCTCACCTTCCCCGCCGACTCGTGGGTTTTCTGGGTTGCCGTTGCCGCGGGGCTGGGGTTGTTCTTCAGGTTCGGTCTGTATCCGCGGCGGGACGAGCCGCGGCCGGTGCGGCGGATGGCGGCGCTCGGCACGCTCGCGGTCGCGGCGGTGCTGGTGACGGCGTTTCTGCCGGGGCTTGTGCTGTCGTCGCTGCTTGGCGCGGGCGTGGCGGGCGATGTGATCGATCTGGCGCTGTGGTGCACGGCGGCGGTGCTCGCGGCGGTCACGATGCTGGTTCTTGCGTGGGCGTTGTTCTCGGATCGCGCGAGGGGCCGGCCGCGATGCCCGGGGTGCTGGTACGACATGGCGGGCACGCCGGGGCTGACGTGCCCGGAGTGCGGCAAGGCGGTCCGCACGTCGCGGCACCTGTACGGCACGCGCCGCCGCTGGCGCGCGATGCCGGCGGTCGCGATCCTTGTACTGCTGACCGTCGGCGTCGGCGCGGCGCCGATGATCCGCAGTGACGAGTGGCATGAGTCGCTGCCCGACGCGGTGCTGTTCGCCGCGATGCCGTTTGCTTCGCCGACGGGGAGGCTCAACAACGAGCTGCGCGACCGTGTGTACGGATCACGCCACAGTTCGTCCGCACTTCATCTCAAGCGCGGCGACTGGTTGACCGGCAAGCTCTCAAGATGGGCCATGCGGTGGTGTTTGACCGAGGACCCTGCCGGCGCGAGGGCTGACTTCGCGGTAAACCTGTTGATGCGCGCCGACGCCGCCGAACACTTCGTGCCAGAGCTGGCGACGCTCTCGACTCGAGAGAGTGTTACCGCACTTGAACTCCTCGTTCAACACGCGCCCGCGCACCCTGCAGTGAAATCCTCCGCTGAACCGCTGCTGAGCTCTCAGCATCTGCGTTTTCAGCATTTCGCGGCGTTCGCATTGACCAGGCATTACGTAAACGATCCTCAAGCATCACAGATCCCTCCCGAGGTGCAGGCGTTGCTCGACTCCGCTACGCTCGAGCATCGGGCGGGCGTGATCAACGCGCTCGGCAACGCACCCATGAACCCTGCAGTACACGCCGTTATCGCCGCCGCGCTGTCTGACAGCGCTGTCGAGGTGCGGCAGATGGCGCTTCATGTGCTGCAGTCCCGGGCGCCGGAAGACCCGCTGTTCGAGTCGACCGTCCGCAGCTGGCTTGCCAGCACTGATCAGAAGGAGTGTCGTGCGGCCTTATGGGTGTTCGTACGGTCGCAATCGTTGCACGGGGCACTCGGCGAGGATTTCTCGCGCGCACTCGTGACGCTGACGCCTTCGGACTTCAGCGCACTCCTCGTAACGTTCGCGTCAAACGCGCGACGGAAGCCCCAGGAAGCCGTCCGCATCATCGCCGCCTGTGATGCGGTCGCTGGGGAGCGGCCAAGTCTCATGCACGCGCTGCAGACCGTTCCCTTCGACGACTCCGACTCCATCGCTCTGCTCAATGGCCTCGAAGCCAAGTGGCGAGCCGAAGGTGACACCGCCAACGCCGACAACCTGCGGAAGCTCATCGACCGTGCCGAGGGGAAGCGGCCCGACGGTCCGCATAACTGAGCCTCTGCCCCGCTTCTTACATTCGCCGCGCCAGCCCCCTCTTGCAACATCTGCGCCCTCTGGTATCCTGCCCGGCATGCCCACCCATTTGTAGCAACATGGTGACCGCCGAGGTTCTTTTCTGCGCGGTCAAAGGAGACGGGCACGCGATCAACTTGAAGGGGAAGGCACATCCCATTCAGTCGAGAAAGCGGCCACGAGCACGGCTCCGGCGACGGCCGGACTATGGGCCAGCCGGCTGAAACGGCCGCTGAGCTGCCGGCATGGTGGTGACCGGCGGGGCCGGTCCCCAGTTCCACCCCTACACTCCCGCATGCTCTGGCAACCGTCGCTCCCTGAGAAGTACCTGACGGCCAAGCCTGAACAACTGGCCGAGTGGATCGGTGCGCGGCGGGCGGAGCTGGGCACCAGGCTCGTTATCCTCGGGCATCACTACCAGACCGACGAGGTCATCCGTCACGCCGACTTCACGGGCGATTCGCTCAAGCTCAGCCAGCTCGCCGCGACGCGCGTCGCCGAGCAGGGCGCGCGGTTCGTCATCTTCTGCGGCGTGCACTTCATGGCCGAGACGGCCGACCTTGTCACGCCGGAGGATGTCGCGGTGATCCTGCCCGACATGTCGGCCGGGTGCTCGATGGCGGATATGGCCGACTATGACGATGCGCTCGCCGCGTGGGACCTGCTTCACAACACGCTGCGTGCGCAGGGGTGGAAGGGCCGGATCATCCCGATCACGTACATCAACTCGACCGCCGCAATCAAGGCGTTCGTCGGGAAGAACGGCGGCGCGGTGTGCACATCCTCCAACGCCGGGCGCGTCTTCGACTGGGCGATGCAGGGCGGCGCTGAGCCGATCAAGCCCGGCGAGGACATCAAGATCCTGTTCCTGCCCGATCAGCACCTGGGCCGCAACACCGCTGGGGCCTACGGGCTCGACGTCGCGACGCAGACCACGGTCTATGACCCGCGAAGGCTGGCGCGGGGCGAGGCGCTGGGCGGCACGACTCCCGAGGCGCTCGCGGGGGCGAAGGTCATCCTGTGGGCGGGGCACTGCTCGGTGCACAAGCTCTTCCGGCCGGAGCACTGCGACCAGATCCGCGCGGCCGATGCGGACAAACCGCAGGCCGAGCGAACGAACATCCTTGTGCACCCCGAGTGCAGCAAGGAGGTCGTGGACAAGTCAGACCTCTCGGGATCGACGGAGTTCATCATCCGCACGCTGCGCGAGGCGCCGACGGGCTCGCGCTGGGCCGTCGGGACGGAGGTGCACCTTGTCAACCGGCTCGCGCGCGAGTGCGCCGAGCGCGGTGTGCACGTCCGCATCCTGTCGGACTGCCAATGCCTGTGCACGACGATGTTCCGGATCGATCAGGAGCACCTGGCGTGGGTGCTCGACAACCTCGCGGCGGGCAAGGTCGTCAACCGCGTCATCGTGCACCCCGAGGCGCGGAAGTGGGCGCTGGTGGCGATCGACCGGATGCTGAGCCTGGCCGCGCCGATGGGCTCCGCCGCGCCGGCCGTGAAGGCACGGGTCGCGCCGCCGTCGCCCTTGCCGCCGCCGACACGGAAGAAGAAGACCTCGGCCGCCAAGTCCGCGGCCAAGCCCTGAGTCACCGAACACGAAGGAGCGTGCACCATGAACGTGCCGGACCGCGAACACCCGCTCCCGCTCACCGAGCACCGTGAAACACAGCGGACGATCGACCACGCCGCGGCCGCGTCGATCTCCGACGACGAGGCGCTCATCCGACGCGTTGTGGATTCGTTCTACCGGTCCATCCGGACCGACGACATCCTCGGCCCGATCTTCGCGGCGAAGATCGACGATTGGTCGAAGCACCTGCCGAAGATGTACGACTTCTGGTCCTCGATCGTGCTGCGGTCGGGGCGCTACTCGGGCCGGCCGATCATGGCGCACCTGAAGCTCGAGGGAATCACCCCGGCGCACTTCGAGCGGTGGCTCGGGCTGTGGCGCGAGACGGTCGAGCGCGAGGCCCCGCCGGGGGCGCAGCGGGCGTTCATCAACGCCGCGGAGCGCATGGCGGCGAACATGCGGGCGGCGATGCTGGGCGACGAATAGCCCGGCTTTTTCAGGCCTTTTTCTCGGACCCGCCGCGCCCGCCGACGCTCGACCGCCGCCCGGGGGGCGCCCGGCCCTCATACACTCTCCTCGCCATGACAACCAACAACGCCGCGTCGTTCGCCAGCCCGCGTGACATGCAGAACCGTCTGTTCGCCGAGCTCTCGCGCTCATTCGCCGAGGAGGTCCCGCTCTACGGCCGCTCGCTCCGCGTGAACCTCGCGTGCAACCTCGCCGTGTGCTCGACGCTGGCGGAGGCGTACTCGGGCTTTGCGATGACCGAGACCGACATCGAGCGCGCCAGCGGGGAGCGCCACGGGGCGATCCGCATCGGCACGCCCGAGGAGTATCGCTGGGTGGCGCGATGGTTCGCGGCGTTCGGCATGGAGCCGCACGCGTTCTACGACATGGCCAGTGTCGGCGCCAAGAGCCAGCCCGTGGCGGCGACCGCGTACCGCTCACGCGAGCGGCCCGAGCACCGCGTGTTCTGCTCGATGCTGATCACCGAGTACTTCGACGCCGACACGCGTTCGCGCATCGAGGCGCTGCTGGCGCAGCGGCGGGTGTTCACCGATCGCGCAAAGGAACTCATCGAGAAGGGCGAGCGGCAGGGCGGGCTGAGCTCGGCAGACGCCGATGCGCTCATCCGCGAGGGCGTCGAGCACATCTTCAAGTGGACGGGCGCCGCGCGGGACCACAAGCTCTACACACACCTGTGCAACGCCGGCTTCAAGATCGCCGCGGACATCGCCTGCTTCGAGGCGCACCACCTCAACCATCTCACCCCCAACACGTTCTGCATCGACCTGTACACCGGGGCGATGGAGTTCTGCCTCGGGCAGATCGACGAGGCGGAGTTCCGCTCGCGTGCGGCGGCCGCGCTCAAGCAGCTCCTCGAGGTGGCCGACCGCGACTACCTGCGGCTGCATTTCAAGAACCTGACGGCGGCGGAGGTGCTGAGCTATCAACGCCGCACGCCCGCGCCGGGCGCGATCGACGCGATCATCAACAAGCTGGTGACGACCTTCAAGGGCCCGGGCTTCGATCTGCACACGCTCGACCACTCGGGCTTCAAGGACTACACGGAGGGCCCGGACGCCTCCACGCCCGTGTTCCTGCGGCAGGACGCGTACAAGGCGCTCAACGAGCCCGTCCGTTTCCGCGAGGCCGACGGCTCGACGGTCGACGCTGTGCACACCGCGCGATTCGGCGAGATCGAGCAGCGCTTCTACGCGGCGACGCCCGCCGGGCGCGAGCTTTATAACCGGTGCAACGGCGACGCCGAGGCCGCGCGGCCGAAGCTCCCGAGCCCTGCGAAGGAGCACGCGGCGTTCCTCGCGGCGTACGCGAAGTTCTTCGACCAGTTCCCCAAGTCGCTGCGCGAGCTGCTCCGCGCGGGGCTCGTTTACGGCGAGTACTCCGTGACCGCCAAGGGCCTCGCCGCTCGCGGCAATCTCCCGACGACCGATCTCCACGAGCTGCTCGCGCAGGGGTACATCGACGTTGAGGGCATCCGGTACGAGGACTTTCTCCCGGTGTCCGCGGCGGGGATCTTCGCGTCAAACCTCAATCAGTACGGCACACGCGCCACCGCTGCGGACCGGCCGCCGTTCACGAAGCAGCGTCTGGAGGGCATCATCGGGCGCGAGATCATCGACACCGATGAGGAGTACCGCGCGCGGCAGCAGAAGTCGATCGATCGCGTGATGGAGCTGCTCGGTCTCGCCGCGCCAGTGGCGGCGGCGACGGTCAGCGTGGGACGGTAACGCGGCCGGAGGAACTCAGAGCGACCGAGCAATCAGAACACCGGAGGAGAGCGAACGGCAAGGGGACGTGAACAGGGGAAGGAAACGGTCTGAGTCGGCCCTTCCAGACCGGTTGGCTCGAAGACACAAGCGGTCTTTCAGCGTTGGTTTGGCGCATGCTCGTTTGCGAGCTTCGGCGCGAGGACCGCACGGAGACGGTCTGCCGCGTATTGGGACGCTGCGGGTTCGCGGTGGAGGGGAAGGCCGGCGGTGGACAGGATGTCATCGACGAGGCCGTCGCGGGTTCGGCGGTCCTCGCGGGCGTGAGACTTGTCGTCGAGCTCGATGACGAGGAGCGGGCGAAGGTCCCGGGCGTCGCAGAGGACGAAGTCGACATGCTTGGACTGAACCCGGTTGTTCCAGGATTGCCGGTCGGGCGTACCCGGGGGGAGATTGATCAGGTCGAGCAGACGTACCTTCGCCATGATGAGCGTTTGGGCGGGGACGGCGGCGCGGAGTGAGCGGTAGAACGCGAGTTCGCCGTTTGACAGCAATGAGGGTGCGCGTTTGAAGGGTGAGGGGCCGCGGGCGGGCTCGCCGGCTTGGCGGGCGTTCTGGGAGTCGAGCAACCCGAAGCGTTTGGCGATCGCGGCGAGGATGAGGATTATCGCAAGAAAGGCGACGGCGAGCACGAGTGTCTTCATTGCCGAGTGTACTGACGGGCCGACGGCATTTCAGCGCACGCGGGCACCGACCTGAAGGTCGGTGGCACGGCAAAAACACATGAACCCCGGGAACGGATACCGGGGTTCGCGTCACAGATCGGGTTGTCGTTGTTGCTCGGCTCGGGCGTGCGATTCGCCTGCGTGTCAGCGGGAGGCTGGCCGGGGGGTTCAGGCGTGGGTCTTGGGGAGGCGGCCGTTGGAGGAGACGATCTCGGGGTTGACCACGACCTCGGGCTTGGCGCTCGGATATGAGTCGAGCTGATCCTTCATAAAGCGCCCGACCTTGAACTTCACCGTGCGCTTGGGCGGGACCTTCACCGGGACGAGCGTCTTGGGGTTCTGGGCGACGCGTGCCGCACGTTCCTTGACCTCAAAGACGCCGAAGTCGCGGAACTCGAGGCGGTTGCCTTTGCCGAGCTCGTCGATGATCCCGTCGAGGAAGGACTGGATGACGAGCTTGACATCGGCCCTGGGACAGTTGGTCATCCTCGCCGCGATTTTGTCGACAAGGTCTTTCTTGGTGATCGTGGCCATGGACTGGTTACCCGGTTTGTTGCCCCGCACGGCCGCGCTTCGTGCGCCGAACCGATGCGCTGTGTTGGACCGACCGATCCGTGC
>JAEYNG010000115.1 GCA_023412695.1 Planctomycetota bacterium
GTACAAGACCGCCCGGGTCGATCCGGTTCGCCTTGCCATGCAGGATGCACGATGGCCGATGCGTTGAAATCGTTGAGCAGTCAGTACTTGCGGGCGGGCGCGGCAGCGCTGCTGCTGGTGGCCGGGCAGGCGGCCGGGCAGGACGGGCAGCCGCCCGTCGAACGCGCGCCGGCCGCGCTTTCGCAGGGGCGGCAGCCCCCCCGGAACGCGGAAGCGATCACCGGGCGGGACTTCGCGGACATGCTGGTACCGGGGGCGGTGCAGATCGCGAACGTGGATCTGTCGTGCGCAAAGATGTGGGTGTGGAACGAGAACGCCGGCGGTGGGGAGAACCCGGTCCAGCGGCTCCTGATCCAGGGGGATGTGCGGGCGGAGATCGGGGCGTACCGGTTCAGCGCGGCGCAGGCGGTGGTGTGGGTCGAGCAGCTCACGCAGGGGGACGGGGAGCGCGCGCCGATCCGGCAGGTGGCGGTGTACTTCGATCGCGTGTCGGACCCTGGGGCGGAGGCGGGGTTCGCGCAGGCGGGGGACCGGCTGCTGGTGACGGGCATCCTTCAAGGGGAGCTGACGATCCGGTTCGATGCGCTGGTGCGCGGGCGGCCGGACCAGCCGGATGTGCAGTTCGTCCGCGAGGGGGAGCGGCGGCTGACAAACTTCCTGCGGGAGCAGGCGGGGTTCGAGGTCGAGGAGCGTGAGCATCGCGCGGGGGCGGGAGGAACACGGCGGCCGGGCGTCGATCGGCCGTTCGAGCCGAACTCGCCCTTGGCACAGCGCGCGCCGGGCGCGGCGGAAGAGACCGAGATCGAGCCGCCGACGCAGCAGCCGATCTTCGGGCGCGAGGGCGTGATCACGTTCGCGGTCGGGACGAACCGGCACCAGCCCGAGCCGGGAACCGGGCCGGATGACGGCGAGCCGGTGCGCGTGATCGCGGGGACGGACGGGCAGGACACGACGATGCTGATGTCGGGCGGGGTGCTGATGCAGTATCAGCAGCTCGCGCGGAACCGCACGCTGCAGATCAACGCGCAGCGCGCGGTGGTGTTCTTCGAGCCGGGCCCGCTGACGGAGCTGCTGCAGTTCGACGTGGACAAGGTGAAGGGGATCTATCTCGAGGGGGACGTCGTGGCAACGGACGGGACGTACACGCTGCGCGGGCCGCGGGTGTACTACGACGTCAAGAACAACCGCGCGACGATGGTGGACGCGGTGTTCAGCACGTACGACGCGCGGCGGGGGATTCCGATCTACGTGCGGGCGAAGGAGATTCGGCAGCAGTCTGCGAACCAGTGGGAGACACGCCGGGCGCGTCTCTCGACGACCTCGTTCTTCGACCCGATGCTGCAGATCGGCACGAACACCGTGACGATCACGCAGGAGACGGTGCCGAGCAGCCGCGGCGGCGGGGACGGGGGCGTGGGCGACCTTGGGCTCGGCGGCGGCACGCCGGGCGTCGAGGCGTCGGGCGAGCTGACGCGGACGCGGTTCGACGCCAAGGGCGTGACGCTGCAGGCGGGCGGGGTGCCGTTCTTCTGGTACCCACGGTTCCGGGGCGAGCTCGAGAACTTCCCGCTGCGGGACATCCGGCTGGAGAGCTCGTCAGGGTCGGGGCCGGCGGTCAAGACGGCGTGGGACCTCTTCGGCGTGACCGGCACGCGGCCGTGGGACGGGGTCGATCTGAACGTGCTGGCCGACTGGTACTTCGATCGCGGGCCGGCGGTCGGCGTCGACGGCGACTGGGAGAGCGAGGACGCGCGCGGTCGCATCCTGGCGTACACGCTGCCGATCGACTTCGGGCGCGACTCGCTCGCGAGCGGCGCGTAGAAGGGGTTCGACCATGAGTTCCGCGGCATCGTGCTGGCCGAGCACCTGCAGAAGCTCGACGAGTTCTGGTCGATCCAGCTCGAGGGCGGGACGATCTCCGACGAGACGTTCGTGGACGCGTTCTTCCGCGAGTACGGCGTGAGCGGGCGCGAGTTCACCAACGCGCTGTTCATCAAGCGGCAGGAGGACAACACCGCGCTGTCGTTCCTGGCCAAGGGCGAGCACATCGACTTCACGCCGAACCAGTATCTCCTGCAGAGCCTCGGGTACAACACCGACAAGCTGCCGGAGCTGCGGTACACGCGCCTGGCCGACGACATCTTCGCGGGCAACTCGCCGGGGTGGCTGACGTACTCGTCTGATTACCGCGCCTCGCGGATGCAGCTCAACTTCACGGAGCCGACGGCGTCGGAGCTCGGGTTCGACACGCTCGGGCGGTCGCGCGCGGCGTTCGGGCTCGCGCCCAACGAGTCGATCGGCGACCGGCTGCGGGCGCGCGGGCTCCACGAGTCGGACGTCATGCGGTTCGACACGCGGCACGAGCTGGCGGGCACGTTCGACCTCGCGCCGTTCAAGCTCAACCCGTTCGTGGTCGGCCGGTTCACCGGGTACGACGAGACGTTCGAGGAGTTCTCCGGCGACACCGAGCAGGACAGCTACCGCACGTGGTACGCCGTGGGCATGCGGGCCTCGACGCAGATCACCCGCGTCAACGACAGCGTCGAGTCCGATTTCTTCGACCTGCACCGCACGCGTCACATCATCGAGCCGAACGTGACGGTGTGGTACGCGGGCGCGAACCTGTCGCAGAACGACCTGCCGGTGTACGACGACGAGGTCGAGTCGCTGGCGACGGGCGCGTCGATGCGGGCGGGGATCACGCAGACGTGGCAGACGCAGCGCGGCGGGCCGGGCAGGTGGCGGAGCGTCGATTTCTTCAAGCTGCGCACCGATTACATCACCAGCTCCGCCGACGCGGACCGCGAGTCGCCGATCGGGCGGTTCTTCGATTACCGGCCGGAATACTCCTACCTGGGCGACTTTGCGCTCGCCGAGGCGACGTGGCAGGTGACCGACGCGGTCGCGCTCGCCGCGAGCACGATCTACGACTTCGACGATGCGCAGCCGGCGCGGACGACCGCGGGCGGGATCATCCAGCACTCGCCGGAGTTCGCCTCCTTCGCCGAGATCCGATACATCAACGCGCTGGACGTGACGTACCTCGACTTCGGCGCTTCGTACCAGCTCACGCGGCGGTACAGCATCAGCCTCGGAGCGACGTACGACACGGACGAGGACGAGTTCCAGCGGGTCAGCTCGACCGTCCGCCGCCGCGGCCCGGAGGTCACGTTCGGGCTCTCGTTCAGCTACGACAACATCGCCGACGAGACGGGCGTCGGGATCGTGTTCGAGCCGCAGGGCGTCCGTCAGGACCAGCTTGACCGGCTCCGCGGCCTCGGACGCTAACCCCCCTCGCCCCCGCCCTGCCACGCCCCGCCCTATACCACACCCGCGGGTTCTCCGGTCCTTCTCTCGACAAGCCTCCCATTCTTCGCCCGGCTGTGCTGATTTGTGGTTTGGCGGCGCCTAACGGTGGCGAGAGTTTGGATACGCTTGGTCTCGCCCTTTGCAACCAGGAGCTGCCCCTTGTCGATCACCCGTCCGCTCGGGTTTCGTGCCGCGGCGACCACCGCCGGGATCAAGCCGTCCGGCAAGCCGGATCTTGCGCTCATCGTGTGCGACCCTGTGACGCCGCAGGCGCTCAGGGGGCACGGGGCGACGATCGAGTCGCGGCTGTCGTCGGCGGCGGTGTTTACGCAGAACGCTGTGGTGGGCGCGCCGGTGGAAGTCGGCCGCGCGTGGCGGGCGCGCTACGGCGCAGGGCAGGCGGCGGCGCTGCGGGCGGTGCTCATCAACGCGGGGTGCTCGAACGCGGCGACGGGTGAGCCGGGCGTGCAGGATGCAAAGCTGACGATGCGGATGGTCGCGGGTCAGGTCGGGTGCGAGCACGACGAGGTGATGCCGTCCTCGACGGGCGTGATCGGGCACCGGCTGCCGGTGACGAAGATCGAGGCCGCGCTGCCGGGGCTGGTGAGGTCGCTCTCACGCGGGCACGAGGTGGATGAGGCGGCGGCACGGGCGATCATGACGACGGACCTTGTGCCGAAGCAGGCGCACCGGGAGGTCGAGATCCGCGGGCACGCGGTGCACATCGGCGCGATCGCGAAGGGGTCGGGGATGATCGCGCCGCGGCTGGACTCGGCGGGGGACACGGGCGGCTCGCCGCACGGGACGATGCTGGCGTTCATCACGACGGACGCGTGCGTGAACGGCGCGTGCATGCAGCGGGCGCTCGGGCATGCCTGCCGCGAGAGCTTCAACCGGGTGAGCGTGGATGCGCACCCCTCGTGCTCGGACACGGTGCTGCTGTTGGCGAGCGGGGCCGCGCCGGTGGGGCCGTTCCACGCGGGGGATCCGGAGTTCCTAGCGTTCCAGGCCGCGCTGACGAGCCTGTGCCAGGAGCTGGCGACGAAGGTGGTGCGCGACGGCGAGGGCGCGACGCGGCTGTTCCGCGTGGAGGTTCGCGGGGCACGGAGCAACGAAGAGGCGGCGGCGATGGCGCGGGCGGTGGTGGATTCGCCGCTGGTGAAGTGCGCGATCCACGGGCGCGACCCAAACTGGGGCCGGATCGTGACGGCCGCGGGGAACGCGGGGATCCGGTTCGATCCGTCGGAGGCGTCGCTGACGATCGGCGGGGTCGAGGTGTACCGCGCGGGCGTGCCGACGGAGGTCGCCAAGGGGGATTCGCGGCTCGCGGCGGCGATGAATGCGGACCCGGTGATGTGCGAGCTGAGCGTCGGCGACGGGGACGGGCACGCGTGGATGATGGGGTGCGACCTGAGCGCGGAGTATGTGCGGATCAACGCGGATTACACGACGTGAGCGTCGTCACGGCAAAAAGGCGACGAGCATCAGCGCGACGGTAACAAGGCCGAGCGCGATTCCCGCAAGCATCTTCTTCCAGCTTCGATCAAACTTGTTCCAGACGATCGCGTCTTCAGCTTCGACCGATACGCCGCACTCGGGGCAAGCGCTCGCTTTCTCGAGCGTGTGGACAAGGTCATAGCCGCACGCCGCGCAATGTGGATGAGCGTTGCGGAAACGGCCCAGCCAGCCATCGAGGATCAGCGACCCGCTGACGAAGAGAAGCGGAATCAATAAAAGGTGAAGCAGGTACACGGAAACAGGATAATCCGTCACCCTCACCCATGGCAGGATACGCCGCAAGGAGAGTGATGATGAAGGGCCACTTCTACCGGTCATCGTACAGTCACGGAACGCTGTTATGATGTTTGCGTGAGACCCATCGCACAAGTCCGCATCACTGACGTTTCGCCGCGGGACGGCCTACAGAACGAGGCCGGGGTGATCGTCACGGCGGACAAGGTCCGGCTGGTACAACTGCTGTCGAAGACCGGGGTCGATGAGGTCGAGGTGAGCAGCTTCGTCAGCGCGAAGTGGGTGCCGCAGCTCGGGGATGCGGCGGAGGTGTTTGCGGCGCTTCCGGCAGCCCCGGGGCCCATGTACTCGGCGCTCGTGCCCAACGAGAAGGGCATGCAGGGAGCGCTCGATGTGAACGCTCGGGCGGGGCGGAGGCTGATTTCGAAGGTCAGCGTGTTCACCGCGGCGAGCGAGACGTTCGCGAAGAAGAACACGAATGCGACGATCACGGAGACGATCGAGCGGTTCCGGCCGGTGGTTGAGGCCGCGAGATGCGAGGGGCTGGCGGTACGCGGGTATGTCTCGTGCGTGATCGCGTGCCCGTTCGAGGGACCGATCGCGCCCGAGGCGGTGGCGGATGTTTCGCGGCGGCTGCTCGAGCTCGGGGTGGATGACCTGGACCTTGGGGACACGATCGGCGCGGGGACACCCGAGACGGTCGGGGCGATGCTGCGGCGCGTGATGACGGAGGCGCGGGGGCGCGAGGGGCTGCTGACGACGCTGCACCTGCACGACACGTTCGGCCGTGCGGCGGAGTGTGTGAAGGCCGCGCTTGATCTCGGCGTCACGAGCTTCGACGGGGCGGGGGCGGGGCTGGGCGGGTGTCCGTACGCGAGCACGCCGGGGAAGCGTGCGCCGGGGAACATCTCGACGGAGACGCTGGTGCGGACGGTGCACAGCGCGGGGTTCACAACCGGCGTGGACCTCGATGCGCTCGAGGTCGCGGCGGCGTTTGCGCGGGAGATCGTCGCGAAGTCCCGCGCGGGGGGCGGAGCATGATCCGCACGGAGACAAAGGACGGCGTGGCGGTGGTCGCGTTTGCGCGGCCGGAGAAGAAGAACGCGCTGACGCCGGAGATGCTGCGACGGTTTGTCGAGGCGGTGGGCGCGTTGTCTTCGGAGACCCGGGTCCTTGTGGTGACGGGCGAGGGGGACACGTTCTGCTCAGGGTTTGACCTGTCGCTCTGCCGCGACAACAGCGATGCGCTGCGCGAGTTGTTGAGCGGGTTGTCGGCGGCGGTCGGTGCGCTTCGGGCGCTGGATGTGCC
>JAEYNG010000196.1 GCA_023412695.1 Planctomycetota bacterium
AGGTTGTACTGCCGCTGCATCGCCTCGATCACCGCCGGCGGTGGCCGGCGGCCCTCGGGGTTCTCCACCGGGTTCCCCGGCACCGCCCACGCCAGCGTAAGCGTCAGCGTGTAGATCACGCCGACGATCAACGGCAACTGCATCAAGCGGCGTGCGATGAGCCCGATCACTCCCCGCCCCCCTCTCGCGGCTCCGCTGCCATGCCGTGCTGCCGCTCACGCCGTACCGCCCCGCCGCCCGGCGGCAATGCGAGCGGCGTATCGCTCCCCTTCCCGTCGCCGAGGATGTCCACACGGAACAGGTCCTGCTGCTGCCGAGGGTGCGACGAGACGCCGCTCACCCGGTGCGGGTCGAACAGGTACACCTGCACGTACTGAAACAGCGGCAGCAGCGGGCAGTCCTCTTCAACAACAAGCCGCTCCGCCTCGGTCAGGATCGCCAGCCGCTTCGCCGCGTCCGCCTCGTTCGCCGCGCGGTCCATCAGCTCCTCGTACCGCGCCGAGCAGTACTTCCGGTCGTTGTTCCCGTCCTCGCACCGGTTCAGATCCAGGAATGTCGTCGGGTCGCCGTAATCCCCGAACCAACCCGCCCGACCGATCATGTAGTTCTGGTTCTTCAGGTCGTTGCGGTAAACCTTGATCTCTTTCTGCGCAAGCAGCACGCGGACGTTCAGGTTCTCCTGCCAGTCCTTCGCCATCGCCTGCGCAATCAGATCATGCCCGGAGTCCTTGTTGAACAGGATCTCGAACGTGATAAACCCCTTGCCGTCGGGGTACCCCGCCTCCGCCAGCAGAGCCCTCGCCGCGGCCGGGTCATACGGCAACCCCTTCGGGGACTCGTACCCCGCGATCGCGTCGCGCGGGATCATCGTGTTCGCCACGCGCTCGCCCGTCCCACGCACCTTCGTCGCGATCCGCTCCTTATCCACCGCCATGCTGAACGCGCGGCGCACGCGCGGATCGGCGAATGGGTTCTCGCGTCCGTCGACCAGTCGCGGCAGACAGTTGAAGTTGAAGAAGTACGTCCCGAACGCCGGGAACGTGTGGATGTTCTTCCGCCGGTCCTTCGGCAACGCGCGGTCGATCTCCACCGGATCGACGCCCTTGGCGAGCATCGCATCGTAGGGCTCGCGGTGCTCGGCGTAGAACGCCCGCTTGTCCTCGACGATGAACCGCCGGTACGGCGTTGTCACATCGCTCACCCAATCGACCGCGCCCGAGTCGAACGCCAGCACCTGCGCGTTCGGGTCCTCGATGCTCGGAATCGACACCGACTCGATCGCGATCGAGCCGCGGTCCCAGTACAGCTCGTTCTTCTCCAGCCGCACCTCGCGCTTGAACCGCCACTCCTTCAGCGTGAACGGCCCGTTGCACACCAGCTCCCCCGCCATCGTCCAGCCCGGCTGTTGATCGAGCCTCCCCGTCTGCCGGTCCACCGCCTCGAACCGCTTCACCAGCGGCGGGTACACCGGGTAGAACACCGCGAACGCGCACAGGTCGAGGAAGTACGGCGTCGGCCGCTCGAGCTCGACCTGGAACGTCCGGTCGTCGATCGCGCGGATGCCGACCAGCTCCTCGAACTTCGCCTCCGTCTGCGCCCACAGCCCCTCGATCCGTGCCGCCCGCTCCGCGCCCGTCGGCATCTCCGCGATCGCCGCGAGCTGCTGCGTCCGCCAGTCGCCGAACGCCTTCCCGCCGCGGATGAGCTGGAACTGCCCGGCGTAATCGCTCGCGGTGTCGGGCAGCAGCGCCCTTCGCCACGAGTACACAAAGTCGTGCGCCGTGACCGGCACGGGTTCGCCGTCAACGTTCCACACCGCGTCAGACCGCAGCCAGAACGTGTACACCCGCCCGTCCGGACTGATCTCCCACCGCTCCGCCACGCCCGGCCGGATTGTGTACTGCGGGTCGAAGATGTCGTTCTTGACCAGCCCCTCGAACAGCATCCGGATCACCCGGAGGTCCTGCATCCACGACGCCTTCTGCACGTCCAGCGTCGCCACGTCCCCCCGGTTGATGAACGTAAAGTCCGCACGCGACCGCGGCCGGTCCGTGGCGATCACGCCGAGGACGATCGCCGCGAGCAGCGCCAAGGGGATAAAGAGCCGGCCCATGGCAGTCAGGGTACTCAAACTACGCCCGACGCGCCCAGCGGCGAGGTCACGGCGCCGGGATGAAGCGGTTCCGCGGCAGGTTGAACGGGGCCTTCACAAGGTCCCCCTCGCCGCCGACCACGTTCAGCACATCGCGATAGAACTGCTGGTCGTTGCTCTCGCGCACGAGCGCATCGAGCCGGTACGACTTGCTCCCCTGCCCGCCGACGAGCGCGAACGTCACCGACACGAGGTTCTGGGCCTGCCCGACGAGCACCGCAAGCTGCGCCCGCTCCGTCTCGTTGACCTCGCCCGAACGCAGGCGACGCAGCGTGTACGCCAGCAAGTCGCCGCCGAAGCCCGCCGACTCGATCAGCGCATCGTTCGGCGGCCGGTTGCCGACCAGCCCGCGCAGCGTCGTCAGCGTCGCGTTACTGGCCCGGAGCAGCGCAGGAATCTTCTCCCCGTTCATCTCCTTGGCCCGCGTGATCTCACCGAACCGCGTCGCCGCGCTCCGCAGCGCGATGTTGCGGGCGTCGGCCACAAGGTTCTCAGGGATCTGCATCGCGGCCTCGTACGCCATCGCGAAGCCGTCGAGCACCTCGGGGTCCTGCTCGTTCTTCAGCGCCTGCGACAGCCGGCCCTCGATCGCCGAGAACTGCTGCGGCTGGATCGTCGCGGTCGTCTGCAGGATCCCGAACGTCCGGGCAAGCCCCGACACCGCCATCATCCGAACCGCCGCGCGCTGGTCCTCGAGCGCCTGGATGCAGATGTTCGCGCCATCGGTCGTCCCCAGCTCCCCCGCAATCCGCAGCGCGTTGAGCGCGATGTCGACGTTCGCGTTCCGCACCAGCGGCGAGAGCCGCTGACGAAGCGCGTCGGAGTACGACAGCCGGAAAGTCAGCGAGACGTCCGACGCGCGCAGCGGCGTGAGGATCGCCTGTCGCGCCTGCCGGATGGTGTCGTAGTCCCCCGACAGCCCGGGCACGTTGGCCTCAAGGCACGCGTTGATCGCGCCGGAATCGATGTCCGCCACGGACCGCGCGGCGATCGTCCGCTCCGGCAGGTTGCAGACACTCTGTGCATACGCCGACGCGGAGGCGCCGACGGCCACCGTCATCGCCACCAGCGCGTTCAATGGTCGGGTCATGGTCATCTTCTGACGTGCTTCCCGGGCCGCGGCCCTGTCCGATCGCTCGATCCGCCGGCCCGAGGGCCGGTCCCCGCCACACTCTGTTTCCAAACAACACCGGCGAAAGACACCGGGGCATGAACGTAGACGCTGAACCGAGCCGGGGTCAACCGCCGCCGGTCTCGCCGCCCGCACCGGGCTCACCCTCGCCGCCCCCCGTCTCGGCGGGCGCCGGCTCCGCGGCCGGCTCTTCCGCGGGCGCTTCGTCACCCATCGGAGCCTCTTCCATCGGGGCGTCCGCCGCCTCGGGCTGATTGCCCAGCAGGTCGTTCAGCGAACGCTCGAGCGCGTCGAGCCGCTCCTGCGTGTCACCCGAGCCCCCGCCCGTGCCGTAGGCCGTCAGCGCCGCCTGAAGGGCCTCCTTCGCGCGATCGCGAGAAGCCTTGGCCGCCTCGGTCGCGGCGGTCGCGCGGCCCTGAAGGTCCGCCGCGTTCGGCAGCGCGGGACGCGCCGACGCCAGCCGGTTCAGCAACTCGGCGAACGCGGCCTGCCCGCGGGCCTGCGTCGTGAGCACATCCGCCAGCGCGTGCTGGTAGTTCCCCGTCGCGACGTATGCCTGGACCTTTGTCTCCTTGGCGCTCTGGGCCTTGCGGGCCGCGCCTGCCGCGTCGCTGTAGGCCTTGATCGCGGCCTCCGTCGGCTCCGCCAGCGCCTCGCGCGCCTTTGTCAGCTCGCCGAGCAACTGCATCACCCGGTCCGCCGCCGCGCGGGCCGCGTCTCGGGCGTTCTTCGCCGCCTCCGCCGACCGCTCGGACCGCTGCCGGACCGTGTCCTTGTCGGCCCGGAGCAGCTGGATCTGGGTGCTCAGTTCGTCGATCCCCTTCTGCAGCGCCTCGAGCGAGGGCTTCTCGACATCCACGCGCGCCAGCAGCGTCGCGGCGTCCTTCTCAATTTGGTCCGCCTCGCGCCCGACCCGCACCGCCTCGGTGATCAGGTCCAGCCGCTCGGTCTCGGACACGTTCGTCGCGCGGCCGCGGATCTCCGCCGCCTGCTCCCGCAATGCACGCGACCGTCCCATCGCATCGGCCGAGTCCTTCTCGAGCCCGTCGATGACCGCCTGCTGGCGGTCCTTCGCGGCCCGGGCGTCGTCGGCGAGCTTCTGCTTGGCGCCGATCTGCTGCTCGATCGCCGCAAGCTCCGGCGCGGGGTCGTACGCCGCGTACGCGTCCGCCGAGACATTCAGCGTCAGCCATTGATCAAGTGCTGTAAGGATCGGCGAAATCTTGTACGACGCGGACGCCTCAAGCCTCGCGGCCTCCTGTGCCTCGATCTCACCGAGACCGGCGTGACCACGTGCAACAAGCAGGTTCGCGGCCGCGGCTTGCCCGGTGTTCGAAGATGTCACGGCCGACACCGACGACCCGCCATCGGTCTTGACCCCCTCCATGTTGATCGAGCCGCCCCTGCCCGACAACCGGTTAATCGCCCACTGATAGACCTGCCTTCGGTTCTCGACACTCGGGAGCGGTGTGCTGCCCGACGTGCTGATCGCGCCGAGCCCGATCGCCACACGGTCAATCTCTTCCTGCACCGGATCCGACCGCCCGCACGACGAGAGCGACGCGGCGAGAGCGCACGCAGCAAGGAGTGCGGCCGCTCGACATAGACGGGAGTTGGTTCTACGGGTCATGCGTTGATCCGATGCCTGTCACTGGGCCCCCGCCCACTGAACCGATGCCATACCCGCCAGGGCTCCAGCCCCGACAGGGCAGACACTCTATCAGGATTCCGGCTCCGGAGCAGGGCCCACCGACCGGACCGGTACTTCCGGTCCGCGTCTAACGCGGGGACGGTTCCGCGTTGCCCCCGCCCCCTTCCCGCGCCGGGGCCGGGCTGTTCACCGGCGGCGGCTCGAACGGCTTGGCCGGAACATAGGGAATCTGGTAATCAGGCCGCGGCTTGTACATCGACCGGATCCATGCCGCCGCCTTCCCGAACTGCTGCTCATCCACATTCCGGAAAACCCGCTTGAACCCGTCGCGCCCCGCAGCCCCGATCGGCGCGGGCGGGTGTGGAAAAAGCGAATCCTCCCGCGGCAGGCCCATCTGCAGGAGCACCGACTGCTCAGGGTTCTCCCAGTCAATCAGCGGCCGGCCGTCGTTCGTCCGGTACTGCTGGAGGATCAGCAGGTTGGTGTAGACCGTCTGATCGTGGTTCGGCCGCCGGGTGGCCAGCATCAGCCGCCCGGCATCCGTCCCGCCGTGGCACATCACCGTGGCACAAGAGTTCATCAGCCACGTTGCATGCACATCGTCCCGGAACCGGCGGATCGCCCCCGGCATGTCGAGCACCTGAACTTGGGAGTACAGGTCCCGGGCTTGCAGCCGGAACATGACATCAAGCTGCTCTACGGGGCTCTTGCGGAGCAAGGCGTCGCGCCCCTCCTTCGTCACTGGAATCAGGGGGTGACCAGCGTGCTGTTCCATCAGCGCGGCCATCGCCTCGCGCGGGATCAGGATCCGTGGCCGCTCGCTTAGGTCCACCTCATAGACCTTCATCAGGTCCACCTGCGCGGCGGTCAGGAGCGGAAAATCGCGCGCCAACGGCCGCTTCGGGGGTTGCGCTTCACCACCGCCAGGAATATCCCCTTTATCTGGGAGTGGATTCGCCGCCTTCGCGGCGCGCAGCCGGATCTGTGCTTCAAGCTCGAGCTTGAGCCGCAGGCACTCGGGGTGGTCGGCGTTGATCTCCAGCCCGCGGAGGACTTCTGACAGGGCGAGCTCGTATCGACCCCGGTCGCGAAGCCAGCCGGCAAGCTGGGCAATTTGCGAAGGGTCGTTGCCGACCGCCGTTCGCAGTTCGCGGTAGCGTTCGATAAACGGCTTCTGAAACTCGTAGCTTTCGACGTCCGCCATCGGGAACGACGCCGCGATGCCGGAGACCTTCAGCGTGATCCGCTCCGGGGTTGCCTCGGTGAGCACCCCCTGAATCTGCTGGCCGCTGCGGAGGATGACGATGACCTCCCGCTCTCCCTCATCGTCGGCGGTAGCGGGCGAAGAAGGCTGCGCCGGGGGCGTGCTCGCCTGTTGGGGCGCCCACCCGGCCGCGATTGCCACGCACGCGAGCATGGCCACCGGGCCGAATCGTCGGAGGGACTCAGGGTGTCGGCGCATGGGGGTGGATTCTCGGCGTCGGCGTGTGGGTTGTCCACATCCCGTTTCGGCCCCCTGAACAGCCTGACAGGCCGTCCCGCGGCCTCGCCCGGGTCGATCCGCACGCGGAAGTCCACTGGTTCGGTTATCGTGCCGATTGAACTTGCGTAGACGCGGCGACACGTCCGCCGTAGAGTTGGGGCCCTCCGGAGCCGATCCGGAGTCCACCGCCCAGGTGGCGAAACTGGCAGACGCACTACCTTGAGGTGGTAGCGCCCGCAAGGGTGTGGAGGTTCGAATCCTCTCCTGGGCACTTTCAACGACGGCGGCCCGTGCAATCTGCATCGGGTCGCCGTTTGCGTTTTTGAGCGCATGAATCCCCGACATGCGGGGACGGGCCCGCCAGATTATCAAGATTTCATCCAAAGACCGTCGAAATTGATCCCGGCCGCGGGACCGCTCGGTTCGCCGCGGCCGACGCCGGGACCCAAAGGCTGCGTCCGGCGAGGTGTGGGCTGACTTCGGAGGTCCAATGGACGGCTACACGGCGGCGTTGCGCATCTCGCGCCATGACGACACGCCCGCGCACTTCGCGGCGTCCGCGATCGAGACGGTGCAAGGCGTCCTCGAAACCAACGTCGACCGCGTAAGCGGGCAGGTGCTTGTCCGCTTTGACCGCGCCCGGGTGACGATCGGGGACCTCGTGCGCTGGATCGAGGACCAGGGCCTGCGCGTGATGAGCGTCGCACAGAGCCGCGATGTGGGCGGGCAGGCACAGTCGGCCAGCGCATAAGCGGCCCGCGGCGGTACGCTTTCCGCCATGAACCGAGCCCTCCGATACGTTTCGATCGTTCTCGTCTTCTTGCCCTGCGTGATCGGCGCGTGCGCCTCCGGTGATGAGCGCACGCAGGCGCGTGAAGAGGGAGCGACGAAGGACTTCGCGGCACGTTTCGCCGCGCCCGATTGGCCTGCGCCGAACTCGATGCGCACCGCGTCGGGCCTTCCGGGCCCGGACTACTGGCAGCAGCGTGCCGACTACGACATCCGTGTTTCGCTCGATGAGCCGACGCGCACGGTCAGCGGCGTCGCAACCGTGACCTACACCAACAACTCCCCGCAAGAGCTTCCGTTCCTGTGGCTGCACCTCGAGCAGAACCTGTTCCGCAGCGACAGCGATGGCGCGCGGATGACCGGGCCCGGTGACCGCTTCGGCAACCGCGACGGCTTCGAGGGCGGGCTTGAGATCCTCGGCGCCGCCGCGGGCGAAGCGACGGACGGCAAGCCCGATCCGGCACAGAGCCTTTCGCTGCGCGTGTACGACACGCTCGGCCGGCTCGACCTGCCGTCGCCCGTTCGCGCCCAGGGCGGGACGGTCACCTTCACAATTGCGTGGCGGTTCAAAGTTCCGCCGTACGGCTCGGACCGCATGGGCATCAGCGATGTCGCCGACGGCCCGATCTTCCAGCTTGCGCAGTGGTTCCCGGCGGTGGCGAAGTTCGACGATGTGCACGGCTGGAACGCGCTGCCGTACCTCGGCACGGGTGAGTTCTACACCGATTTCGGCGACTACCGCGTGGAGATCGACGTTCCGGCGACGCACCTGGTTGCTGCCGCGGGCGTGATGATGAATCCCGAAGATGTCTTGACAGAACAGCAGCGCGAGCGGCTGTCGCGTGCGCGGGCTTCCGCCGAGACGGTGGCGATCCGCTCGCTCGACGAGGTGCGCGATGCGGCGTCGCGGCCGCGGACCGAGAGCGGACGGCTGACGTGGCGCTTCGAGGCGAAGAACATCCGCACGTTCGCGTGGTCGAGCTCGTCATCGTTCATCTGGGACGCGTGCTTCCTGTCGGGCGTCGGTCCGGGCTCGGACGGCGAGTTCGGCCGGGGCGAGGGCACACTGTGCCAGAGCTTCTACCCGCGCGAGGCGACGGCGTGGCGCAAGAGCACGCAGTACGTGCGTGACTCGATCGAGCACTACTCGCGCACGTGGTACGCGTATCCGTACCCCACCGCGATCAACGTCAACGGCGTTGTCGGCGGGATGGAGTACCCGATGGTCGCGTACTGCGGCGCGCGCGAGGACGACCGCGGCCTGTGGGGCGTGACGACGCACGAGCTCGGGCACAACTGGTTCCCGATGATCGTCAGCACCGACGAGCGACGGCACGCATGGATGGACGAGGGATTCAACACGTTTGTCAACTACTACCACCAGCTCGAACGGTATCCCGACGAGCTTCCCCGCCGCGGCCACCCGCGACGCTGGGCGCGCGACAACCCGCGTCCGTTCACCCAGCCGGTCGATACGCCCGCGGACCTGCTGCAGGACGGGACGCTTGGCGCGACGCAGTACGCCAAGCCCGCGGTCGGGCTCGTGCTGCTGCGCGAGGGCATCCTGGGCGAGGAGCGGTTTGACGCCGCGTTCAGGCAGTACATCCGCGCGTGGGCCTTCAAGTCGCCCCGGCCGTGGGACTTTGCGCGGTGCATGGAGAACGCCGCCGGCGCGGACCTGGGCTGGTTTTGGCGCGGCTGGTTCTCTTCCGCCGGCGTGCTTGACCAGGGTGTGACGACGGTGATGCAGCCTGACGGGGAATCACGCAACGCGCGTGTGACGTTCGTGAGCCGCGGCGAGCTGGTCATGCCGGTGATCTTCCGCGTTGATTACACCGACGGCACAAGCGAGGAACGCCGGCTGCCTGTGCAGGTGTGGGCGCAGGGTGACGCGTGGACGACAACGTGGGACACCAAGGGCCGGAAGATCCGCGCGGTCACGCTCGATCCGGATGAGCAGATGCCGGATGTAGACCTGTCGAACAACGCATGGCGATGAACGGTTCAGCGGCGCAACTGCTCCACCATCTCCCTTGCAGTCTGCATCGAGAGATACAGGTGCAGTCGATCGTCGGCGAGGCTGACAAAGCCATACTTCTGATAAAACGCTTGGGCACGATCGTCCTTGGCATCCACTTCGATCGCGGCGGAGGCAACGATCTCGGACGTTTCAACCGCCACACGCAGCGCATGCATAAGAAGCAGTTCGCCCAGACCGTGACCGCGGAATGATCGATCGACGGCAAGCCGCCTTAACAGTGTCGCCGGCAGGGGCATCTTCGCAGGTAATCCGTGGCCGCCGACGATCACGCTGACGTTCAGACGGCTGGCGGCGAGCGTGAAGTAGCCGGCGATGCGGCCGTTCGCGTCTGCGAGAACGAAGCCACGTGTCAGGTCCTTCCGGCTGTGCTGGCCGAGCTTGGTCTTGAGGTAGTCGTCGAGCTCCGAGACGCCGCAGTGAAAGCTGTTGCGATCGTGCCGGCGGCGATCGAACGGCTCGAAGCGGAGCCCTTCAGTCACGCGTGAGCTCCCGGTACCGCATTGCGGCCTTCCGGAGCGCGGCGTTCGGCCGTGATGGCCGGGCAAGCATCGCCATAAGCTTCTTGCTGTCCTGCTCGGACAAGTCGCGGGCCTGCAAACGGCTGAGCGTCTTGTCCGCCGCCAGCTCGAGCATGCCGTTGATGAAGCTTGTGACCGTCATGCCGCGGAGCGCGGCGGCCTTCTCGATTTTGGCCTTCAGCGACTTCGGTTGACGGATGGTGATCTTGCTGTAATGGATGGCGCTCATGGGATCCTCGCGACAAGTATACGGCACATTGCCGTATCGAGTTCACCTTGGAGCGCAAAGCAGCTTGCATCGACCGATTCTCGGTCGTGGGCAGACGCTCCGAATCGCGTGCCCGGAGATATTGCTACGCCTTCCCAGCTTTCAACCGCTTGCTCGAACTCTTCGCCCCGCCGCCGACCACGCCCAGATCGCAGAGCACGGCGACCACGACCAGGGCGATGTACAGACCGTCCACACTCCCGTTCGCGTTCTTCGCGAACGCATACGCCAGCAGCGTATAGGGCATGAAGAAGAAGCCCAGCACCGGCCAGAGCCACTGGTCGTTGAACGCGCGGCCGATGTAGTCGGAGAAGATCGCCGTCAGCAGAATGGCGAGGCGCGGGAAGAAGAACGCGATGAGGGCGACGAAGCAGGGCATGGCGGACCTCCTGTAGACGGAACGGGAGCAACACACCCGGTCCTGTTTATTCGAAAGTAGCCGCGCCCGGTTTCGCACGGATGAATCCGTGTTGCGC
>JAEYNG010000207.1 GCA_023412695.1 Planctomycetota bacterium
GCGCGGAGTTGCCGTCCGCGGGGCGCGAGGTCGTGGTGGCGTCGATGGTGAAGGCGTACGTGAATGCGCTGTCCGCCTGGAAGAGGGGCTTCAGGGGCGCGGGGGCGTGGGGCTGCTTCGCGCCGGGGAGGAAGGAGGCGAGGAGCAGGCAGACGAGTGTGAGCACGGGTTGCACGGAGGAGTGTACGGGAAGGGCGAAGATGCGCGGCACCGGTGTCGGGTGGGCGCAGGAGTTATTTTGAAAACATATCGCGGTTGGTGTTGCACTTATCCGGTCGTGAGGTAGGGTGGAAATCCAGTCGCGCCGAGGGGGCACGCGGACGGCCAAGGGGGCCGGGGCGGTTGCGGCGCATCACACAACCAGCGTGGGGAGGAGGCTGATCGTGCGCACACGAGACCATGTTGTTTTGGGTATCGCTGCCGGCGCGGTGATGGGGCTGAGCGGCGCGGCAACGGCGCAGGAGCTGTACTTCACGGAGTATCAGTTCAACAACCCGAAGATAAAGGCGATCGGGTTCGACGGGTCGAACCTGCGCGAGCTGTTCACGATCCCGATGGAGCACTGGCTGCCGGTTGGGCTGACGGTGAACCCGGCGACGGGGCGGGTGTTCTGGTCGGACAGCACGTGGCCGTCGCACGATTTGCTGACGGCGGGTGTGGACGGCGTGCCCGCGCCGGCGTCGATCGTGAATATCGCCGGGAATGCCAGCCGCGGCGCGTCGCTCGATGCGATGGGCCGGATCTACTTCACGGTGGACAACACCATCCGGCGCGTGGACGCGGACGGGTCGAACCTGGTGACGCTGATCACGACGCCGGACGCGGGGACGATCGGCGCGCCGGTCGTCGATGCGACGAACGGGCACGTGTACTTCCCGCACACGAGGCAGATCCGGCGGATGGACCTTGATGGCGGCAACGTGAAGACGGTGGTGCGTGGGTCTTCGCAGCCGCGGGAGATCCGTCTGGATGTGGAGAACGGGTACATCTACTGGATCGACGCCGATACGCTGACGGACTTCCTCGGCCGCGCGCGGCTTGATGGGAGCGAGTTCACGGTGCTGCACGACTTCTCGCCGGGGGTGGTGCAGTCGCCGGGGTTGATCGACTTTGTGATCGATCCGGCGGGCGGGAAGATCTATGTGGCCGACGAGCTGGTGAACACGATCTACTCGATGAACATTGACGGCTCGGGCGCGACGCCGTTCTACACGAGCCCTGCGGGGCTGACGCCGTCGGGGCTTGCGCTCAGCACGGGCGAGCCGGCGCAGGCGGTTGCGGACTGCAACGAGAACGGCGTGCCGGATGCGCAGGACATCCTGACTGCGACAAGCCTTGACTGCAACGAGAACGGTGTGCCGGACGAGTGCGAGGCGGACGCGTGCCCGGATGACGTGGTGCTGCAGGACAACGGGACTGACGCCGCGAACTCCGGTGGGCGGGCGATCGGGTGGCCGTCGAACTGGGAGCAGTTCCAGCCGTTCGAGGTGCCGGCGGGCGGGTGGACGATCGGGCGGATCGAGCTCGACGGGTTCACGACGAACTATGTCGATGGGTCGGGGTTCAACCTGACGATCTGGCCGGACAACGGCGCGGGCGCGCCCGATGAGTCGGGCAACGCGCTGTTCGAGGCTCCGACGGTGAACTTCCGGTTCGACACGGACAATCCGAACTGGGTGTCGGTCGATGCGGGCGTGACGCTGCCGGAGGGGCTGTACTGGCTGCGGCTGTCGGCCAACGACCTGGTGGACTACGCGGGGACGATCAACCAGGGGTTCGCCGGGTTGCAGTCGTGGTTCCGTGCGAACTCGGGCGCGCTGTCGGTGGGGAGCACGCCGCTGGCGGTGCGGCTGATCGAGGGCGAGCCGAACGACTGCGCGGCGGACTTCGACGGCGACGGCACGGTCGCGGTGCCGGACATCTTCGCGTTCCTGAGCGCGTGGTTCGCGATGGACGAGAGCGCGGAGTTCGACGGCTCGCCGGGGATCACGGTGCCGGACATCTTCGCGTTCCTGAGCGCGTGGTTCGCGGGGTGTGCGTGACGCGCTGAGGCGCTGCCGCGGGAGGGGGCTGAGGGACCACCATCATCGCCGGGCGTTCCCCATGGGAGTGGACGCCCGGCGGTTTTTTTGCGCGCATGAGCAGAAGCTGTCGTGAACGAGAGCGACGATTCTCATCAAACCACGCAGCAACGATCCGACTCTGCGGAGAGTGTGATGGGAGAAGTCTTGACTCTGTCGGCCTTTTACTGATCGGCGTTTCAATGCACTGGCCCGCCCCAGAGCGAGCGGACCAGTGGCACTTCAAGGCATGCGCCCGCACGCGATGACTCGCGTTGCCGCAATGCTTGCTGCTGCGTGACGCTCTGCAGTGAGCCGGATTTCACGCTTGACTCGTTTCGGGAGTGGGTGCTAGTCTCCGCCCAGCATCAAGAGTCCCGGCCGCGAGTGCGAGCCGGGCGGCAACCGAGCCAGCGTCTGAAAGCTGTGCCGCGGTGCCGAGGCCAAGTTCCGGAAGGAACGGGGACGATGCGGCGGAGAAGCCCGTGCGGCTTCGAAGCAAAAGGCGCGGCGATGTTCGCCGCCCCCCGCTTCTTCCGACATGGCCGATGCTCTCTGATGCCGTGAGGAGTTCACGGCGATGGCTCGTTTTGGTGCAACCAGGAATATCGGAAGGAACACAGAGGGAGCGGCGCAAGCGGAGGGGAGCAGAGGGGAGGCGGGAAGCCGGGTTTCGGGTTCCGGGGCTCGGGTTTCGGAGAATGCAAAGACATCCACTGACCTGAAGGTCAGTGGCACGGGGACACAGGCCAAGAGCAGCACTAATCCGAAGGTCAGTGGCACGATTGCGCTGCACGGGCGGGCCGAGCCGGTGCGGAGGCCGGGGCCGCTGGTGGGCGGGCTGGTGCAGAGCACGACGTGGGTGCACAGCGCGGTCGGGCAGTGCGACGGGCCGACGTATGCACGGGTGGGGAACCCGACGGTCGATGAGCTGGAGCGGGTGCTGGGCGTGCTCGAGGATGCGCCGGCCGCGGTGAGCTTTGCGAGCGGGCTCGCGGCGGAGACGGCGCTGTTCCTGTCGCTGCTGCGCGCGGGGGACCACGCGGTGGTGGGCGAGGCGATCTATGGCGGGACGGTGCGGCTGTTCCGGCAGGTGCTGGGCGAGCTGGGGATCGGCGCGACGTTTGTCGATACGGCGGACGTGGGCGCGGTGGCGGGGGCGATCACGCCGCGGACGAGGCTGGTGTTCATCGAGACGCCGGCGAACCCGACGCTTCGGCTGACGGACAT
>JAEYNG010000263.1 GCA_023412695.1 Planctomycetota bacterium
GCCCCGCATGTTCGACATCCAGGTCGTCCACGCCCGCCAGATTCTCGACTCCCGCGGCAACCCGACGGTGGAGGTCGAGGTCGGGCTGACGAGCGGCGTCATCGGCCGGGCCGCCGTCCCCAGCGGCGCGAGCACGGGCGAGCATGAGGCGGTCGAGCTCCGCGACGGGCAGAAGAACGTCTACCTCGGCAAGGGGGTGCTCAAGGCGGTCGATAACGTGCTCGATCGCATCGGCCCGGCGATTGAGGGGATGGACTGCCGCGAGCAGGAAGAGATCGACCGGACCATGACCGAGATGGACGGGACCGCCAACAAGGGCGGGCTCGGGGCAAACGCGGTTCTCGGCGTGTCGATGGCCGTCGCCAAGGCCGCGGCCCAGGCGTGTGACCTGCCGCTGTACCGCTACCTCGGCGGGACGAGCGCGCGAGTCCTGCCGGTGCCGATGTTCAACGTGCTCAACGGCGGCAAGCACGCGGACAACAACATTGATTTCCAGGAGTTCATGGTCCAGCCGTGGGGCTTTGACAACTTCGACGATGCGCTGCGGTGCGGCGTGGAGATCTACCACGCCCTCAAGAAGGTGCTCCACGAGCGGAAGCTCTCGACCGCCGTCGGCGACGAGGGCGGCTTCGCGCCCGACCTGAAGAGCCCGGAGGATGCGCTCCGGCTGCTCGAGGAGGCGACGAAAAAAGCGGGCTACGACTGGGGACGCGAGGTGTTCGTCGCGCTCGACCCGGCGACGAGTGAGCTGTGGAACGAGGCCGCGGCGCTCAAGAAGAAGGGCTACTGCTTCTTCAAGAGTGACCCGAAGAAGGTGGTCTCGTCCGATGACATGATCGAGCTGTGGAGCGGGTGGTGCCGGAAGTACCCGGTGCGATCGATCGAGGACGGCCTCGCGGAGGGAGACTGGGCCGGCTGGAAGAAGCTGACCGCCGCGCTCGGCGACCGCGTGCAACTCGTCGGCGACGACCTGTTCGTCACCAATCCGAAGTTCCTGCAGAAGGGCATCGACGAAGATTGCGGCAACGCGATCCTGGTAAAGGTCAACCAGATCGGCACGCTCACCGAGACGTTCGACGCCGTGAACCTCGCCCACCGCAACGGCTACTCGGCGGTCATGAGCCATCGCTCCGGCGAGACCGAGGACGCGACGATCGCCGACCTCGCCGTCGCGACAAACTGCGGGCAGATCAAGACCGGCGCCCCCTGCCGAAGCGACCGCAACGCCAAGTACAACCAGCTCATCCGCATCGCCGAGGACCTCGGACCCGCGGCGGTGTACGGCGGCGGGCTGTGGAAGAAGGGCTGAGCCCCCGGCCGTCGCTCATCTCCAGAACGCGTTGACGCGAGCGGCTGTACCATGGGCCCATGCTGCAACGCTTTCTTTCCGGCGGTCTGCCCGCGCTGCTTGTGTTCCTGACGATCGCCTGTCTCTCGGCATCTGCGCACGCGCAGGACGATGAAGACCGGCGCATCGACGCCGAGACCGGGAGCGACCGACGCGTCTGGCCGCCGGATGTGCTCGTCGATTACACGCGGATGCGGCTCTCGATCGACCTGCCCGACATGAGCAAGCCCCGCTTCGCCGGGGTGCAGGAGCTGTGGTTCATCGGCGTCGGCAACCCACGCTCCGGCCTCACGCTCGACTGCGGCCCCGGCCTTACCGTCAGCAGTGTCGAGTTCTCCGACGGCGATTCCTCCCGCGGCGTCGAGTGCAGTTTCGACCGGCCCGCGCGCGACAAGCTCGCCATCAAGTTCCCCGCGCCCCTCGCCGTCGGCGCAACCGCACGCCTGCGGATCGTCTACGACGCCGAGCGGCCCGGCGGCCGCGGCGCGGGATTGACGTTCTCCAATGACGACCGCCGCACGCCGGAAGAAGATTTCATGTGTCACGCGCAGGGACAGCCCCAGAGCAACCACCTGTGGTTTCCCTGCCACGACTTCCCGAACGAGCGGCTCGCGACCGAGCTGCTCGTCACGGTGCCCGAGCCGTACGAGGCCGTGTCCAATGGCCGCCTCGCGTCGATCACCTGGCGGCCGGCAACCAGCGAAGGCGGCCCGCGTCGCCGCACGTATCACTGGGTGCAGGACGCACCGCACGCGTTCTACCTCGTGACGCTCGTCGTCTCGCGGTTCGACGTCGCGAACCTCGGCGGTCCGGATTCTCCTCGCCCAGGCATGTGGATGCCCGTCTATGGCCCGCTCGGCAGCGAAGGGGCCCTGAGGGCGAACTTCGGCAACACGCCGGAGATGGTCGCGCACTTCGAGACGCTCTTCGGCACGCCCTTCCCGTGGGACAAGTACGCCCAGATCATGTGCCGCGACTTCGCGGCCGGGGCGATGGAGAACACCTCCGCCTCGACCTTTGCGGGCATGTTCGGACGCGCAGGGGCGGGAAGCTTCGCCGACGGCATCATCGCCCACGAGCTCGTGCACCAGTGGTTCGGCGACCTTGTTACCTGCCGCTCATGGGAGCACCTCTGGCTCAACGAGGGCTGGGCGACCTTCGGCGAGGCCCTGTGGGCCGAGAAGCACCGCGGCAGGGCACGCTACGAGAGCGTCATCTATGAGAAGATGTCCGCCGTGCTCGGCCGCACCCGGGGCCGCTCCGCGCCGCGCGACCCGGCGCTGGTCTCGAACCTATACAGCAATCCGGACGAGCGTTTCTACGCCGCGGAGAACCCCTACGACCGCGGCGGGTTCGTGCTCCACATGCTCCGCAAGCGACTCGGCGACGAGGTCTTCTGGCTCGGCGTGCGCCTCTACCTCGCCAAGAACAAGTTCAACCAGGTCGAGACCGACGACTTTCGTTTTGCGCTCGAAGAGGTCAGCGGCGAATCGCTCGAACGCTTCTTCGACCAGTGGGTCATGCGACCCGGCCACCCCGTGCTGAACGTGTCGTACAACTGGGAGCCGAGCGATGGCGGTGGCGGCGATCGCGGCCGCCTGTCCGTCAGGATCGAGCAGACCCAGCTCATCGACGCGTACAACCCCGCGTACGCATTTGTCCTGCCGATCTGGCTCGAAACCCCGGATAACGAGCGTCGCGGCCGCACGGTCTACGTCGTTTGCGACACACGCACCACCGAGGCGACGTTCGACCTGCCCGGCAAGCCCGCGAGCATCGCTGTCGATCCGTCCATGACAGTGCTCTGCGAGCACGAGGTCGAGCAGGACATCGCTGCGTGGACCCGGCAGCTCGAGAACGGCCCGAGTATCGCGGCCCGCGCCCGCGCCGCCTCCGCGCTCGCTGCGAGCAAAGACCCCGCCGCGATCTCGGCTCTTGCCGCCGCGCTCCAACGCATCGGCCCTGACGACGACGATGCGCCGATCCTCACCGCCGCCATCGCCGCCAGACTTGCTGCGATCGAGGCTGTCGCCAGCGCTTGCCCGTGAGTCCACTTCTTCTCTTGCTCCACACCCTTCCGACCTCATCGACGCTTAGAAGGAACCGCTCATGCCCGCCCTCCCGGCCGCGATTCTCTCGCTCGCTCTTGGCCTCCTGCCGCTGCAGCCCGAGCCCGCAACCGAGCAGTTGCCGGTTGGCGCTCCAGCGTGGGTCGACCCCGAGT
>JAEYNG010000502.1 GCA_023412695.1 Planctomycetota bacterium
TTCTCGACCTGGCTGTTCACGATCGCCAAGCGGCTGTATGTGAACGCCTGCCAGAAGCACAAGCCCGCCTATGACAGCGACACCGTGGGGATGGCCCCCGGCGCGTGGCGCGGCCCCGAGGCCCCGACGATCGACAACGAGGTCACCGTCAACGCGAAGGCCGCGATCGACTACGCCCTCGCGACGCTCTCGGAGGATCAGCGCGAGATCGTCGTGCTCTTCCACCAGCTCGACTGGCCGATCGCGCAGATCGCCGAGTACATGGACATGCCCGAGGGCACCGTGAAGAGTCATCTGCACCGCGGCCGCATGCGTATGCGGGCCGCGCTCGAGGCGCACGAGAAGTTCAGCGCGCACGTCGAGGAGGTCTGGGCTTGACGAACCGCGGGCGACGAGCACGGCTGGAGGACATCCAGCGGATCGCCGACGCGCTCCGGGAGCCGGTCGAGGCGCCGGACCTTGCGTCGTCCATCCTTGCGCGTGTCGATTCCCAGCGGTGCTTCCTCAACGACCAGGGCCGCGGCCTGCTGTGGGCGGGCCGGGCGGTCGCGGCGTTCGTCGTCGTGCTCGTTGTCGCCGGGTTTGTGCTTATCAACCGCACCGCCCCGCAGGCGCTGCAGGTGGCCGCGCAGCCCGCGCCGGTCTCCGAGGTCATCAACGTCGTCTCCACGCAGGCGTCCGAGCAGATCACCGCGCTGCGAGGGTCGTTCGAACCCGACCGCGGGCAGTCCGTGCCGCTGACCGCCATCCTGTCCTCGGTCGCGCCGGCGAACGAGCTCGCCGAGCCGATCACCGCCGCGCTCCACGCGGTCCGCTTCGTCGGACCGCCGGAGGCCTCGCCCGCGGACGATCGTCGCGCGACGGCCGCCGAGTTCCGCGGCGTCGCGGACCTGCGTCTGCCGCGTGTGTCGCGGTTCGCCCAGTCCGTCTGGCCGGCGGTCAGCCTCCGCGAGGCGGTTGACGACCGGCACCTCTTCGAGGACGAGTCGCCGCTGCTCTCGGGCACCGCGTCCTTCGCGCCGGTCGTTCCCAAGTAAATCGTGTACCTTCATCGTCGTTCGCAGCGACCGCCGCCGCGATCGGTATCATGCGCGCCGCGGCCGCGTCCGCGCGCTGGGAAGCCGATGAACCGTCTTTGTCTGCTCATGCTCGTCGTTGTCGCCGCGTTCGCCCCTGCGCCCGCGGCCGAAGCGCAGCAACAGCAGGCCGCCGCAGCGCAGCAAGCGTCCGCGCCGCGCGAGAGCGTCATCGACGCCGCGGCTCGCGTTCCCGTTGACACGGACCTCGTGCTGGTGATCGACAACGCCAGCCAGCTCCGTTCATCCGCGCTAGCCGAGGCGTTCGCCACCGTCTCCGGCCCCACTAGCCCGCTGAACGACTCGCGCCAAGCGTGGCAGGCGCTCGCCGCGGAGCTCGGCTGGACCGATGCCGAGGCGTTCGACCACCTGCTGGGCCGGCGCATCATGCTTGTGGCCCGCGGCATCGACACCGCCGACGCGGCGCAGTGGGTGCTGCTCAGCGAGGTTTCGCTCGCGACGGACCGACGCCTGAAGGAACGCCTGAAGGCGGCGCCGCGCGCGATCACGCAAGGCCAGCAGGTCCTCGCGATCGAGCAGGGGCGCTATGAGCTCACGAGCTTCCGCCACGCCGGGCGGCTCGCGGACGATGCGGGCGCGGTCACGATCCTGCTTGCGCCCGCGGCGAGGTCGCAGCTTCTTGAAACGATGCTCGCCCGCCTTGTCGGCGGCGCGGCCGGAGGGTGGAACGCCAAGCAGCCGCCCAGGCTGCTCGGGCAGGAGAGCATCATCACCGAGGCCCGCACGCTCGGCGATGCGGAGGTGCTGCTGCTCTCCCGCCTTGGCCCGCGCGCGGGGGACCAGCCCGTTACGGCGTGGCCCGACTTCCTCGCCGTGACCGCGTCTCGAGCTCGCGACCGCGGCGCGGCCCCGCGATGGGTGCTGCACGTCGCGCTGCGCGAGCACGCCCGGCAGCAGGACCTGCTCGCGGCGGCGATGTCCTCCGACGCGGTCTTCAACGCGTTCGCGCCGGCATCGCTGCTCACCGTTGTGCAGATGGCCCCGCTCTCGGTCATCTTCGGGCGGTCGCTCCCGTTCGATGATCCGTTGACGAACCTGCCCTGGCCCCCGGCCGCGGCGGAGCTGTTCACCGGCCGGCAGGCGATCCGCATCCACTCCGCGCCCGGCGAGCAGGGCGAGCCCGGTCTGGTCTGCACGCTCGCGATGGAGACGACCAGCGCCGAGCAGCTCGCGCCCGTGCTTGACCCGGCGATCGGGACGTTCTTCACCGAGGTCGAGCGTGCCGTCGGCCAGCGGAACGAGACAACGCCCGCGTTCGCGAACTTCGCAGGGATCGCGCCGCGCGCCACGCGCATCGCGACGGTCGAGCTCGGCTCGGCCGGCCCGCTCTCCGACGTGACCGGCCCGGGGCTGAGTGTCGCGTGGGCCTATCCGCGCTCGGCCGACCAGTCACACGACTGGTGGACCCTCGCGCTCGCCGCCGCCAAGGAAGGGCAGCCCAGGGTGGTGGCGGCCGTTGCGGATGCCGCCGCGGCGGTGGGGGGTGGGGGAGGGAAGGGGGGCAAGGACGTGCCGCTCGCCGCGGAGAACCGGCGGTGGATCTGGTTCCTGGCGGCGAAGCCGCGCCAGCTGGAGTCGCTGTTCGCGCCGGGCGTGCCCGATCTGCGGGGCCTGCGGACGTTCATGAAGCGGGTCGAGGACGTCGGCTGCCGCCTCTCCATCACCGACGCCGGGGACGTGCGGGGCGAGGTCACGCTCGAACTGGTCGAGGAACAGGGTCGATAACCCGGATTGACGCTGAACATCGTCCCTCCGCGCGCTACGATGGGGTATTCGGCACGCGATGTGGGCCCGGGCCCGTGCTGCCAACCCGTTCACTGCGTACGCACCCGAGTTCCCGACGCATGTTCAGCGCCACCGCCGTTCCCTCCGTCACGCAACGCCAGCGCAACGTCGCGATCATCGCGCACGTTGACCACGGCAAGACCACCCTTGTCGACCAGCTCCTCAAGCAGTCGGGCAACTTTCGCGCCGGCGAGCTCGAGAAGCTCGCGGGCGGTCAGCACGACCTGATCATGGACTCGAACCCGCTCGAACGCGAGCGCGGCATCACGATCCTGTCCAAGAACTGCGCCGTGCAGTACCACCGCGCATCGGGGGGCGACGCCGCTCCACCGGGCGACTACCACATCAACATCATCGACACCCCCGGCCACGCCGACTTCGGCGGCGAGGTCGAGCGTGTCCTGCGGATGGCCGACGGCTGCCTGCTGCTGGTGGACGCCTTCGAGGGGCCGATGCCCCAGACCCGCTTTGTGCTCAGCAAGGCGATCGAGGCCGGGCTCAAGCCCATCGTGATCGTCAACAAGTGCGACCGCCCGGACGCGCGGTGCCACGAGGTCATCAACGAGGTCTTCGACCTGCTCGTCGAGCTCGGCGCGGACGACCACGCCCTCGACTTCCCGATCGTGTACGCCTCCGGCCGCGCCGGCTGGAGCACGACCGACCAGAACGCCGCGCGTGCCGCGGCCGGTCACGCGGGCGTCATCCCGACGTACCCCGACGGCGCGCGTGCCGACATGCGGCCGGTCTTCGACGCGATCGTCGAGCACGTCCCCGCGCCCAGGGACGTCATCGACGCGCCGCTGCAGATGCTCGTGACGACGCTCGACTACTCCGAGTACGTCGGCCGCATCGGCATCGGGCGCGTCTTCGCGGGCACGATCCGCACGGGCCAGAACGTCGCGGTTGTGAAGGCCGACGGCACGGTCCGCCAGGACAAGATCGGCAAGCTGCTCCGCTTCCAGGCGCTCGGGCGCGTCGAGACCGACCGCGTGAACGCCGGCGACATCTGCGCGATCGTCGGGCTCGACAGCGTTGACATCGGCGACACGATCGCCGACGCCGACAACCCCGTCGCGCTCCCGCCGGTGAAGGTCGACGAGCCGACGCTGACGATGGTGTTCAAGGTCAACGCGTCGCCCTTCGCTGGGCAGGACGGTGACTATGTCACCAGCCGGCAGATCCGCGACCGTCTGGAGCGCGAGCTGCAGCACAACGTCGCGCTGAAGGTGGACTTCAACACCGGCGCGGCGGACGAGTTCCGGGTCTCCGGCCGCGGCCTGCTGCACCTGGGCATCCTGCTCGAGACGATGCGCCGCGAGAGCTTTGAGCTGGCCGTCGGCAAGCCCGAGGTCGTCATCAAGGAGATCGACGGCGTCATGCACGAGCCGATCGAGTGGCTCGTCGTGGACGTGCCCAACCAGCACGTCGGATCGGTGATGGAGCTGACCGGCGGTCGCAAGGGCGAGGTCAAGACGATGGAGCCCCGCGGCGACGCGGTGACGCACCTCGAGTTCGAGATCCCCGCGCGCGGCCTCATCGGCCTGCGCTCCCGCATGCTCACGGCCACCGAGGGCGAGGGCATCATGCACCATACGTTCGAGCGGTTCGCCCCGGCCGGGCCGCCGCCGCCGCGGCGCGGCCAGGGCGTGCTCATTGCCAGTGAGTCGGGCGCGGTCACGACGCACGCGTGCGAGCTGCTCGCCGATCGCGGCGTGCTGTTCGTCTCGCCGGGCGACAAGGTGTACGCCGGGCAGATCGTCGGCGAGCACTGCCGCGACAACGACCTCGTCGTGAACATCACCCGGCTCAAGCAGCTCACGAACATGCGTGCGGCGAGCAAGGAGGCGACGGTGGTGCTCAAGACGCCGCGCCAAGTGGGTCTGGAGGCCGCGCTCGAGTACATCGAGGACGACGAGCTGGTCGAGATCACGCCGACGGCGGTGCGGATGCGGAAGAAGATCCTCGACGAGGGTCTCCGCCGCCGGGCCGAGCGGCAGGCCAAGGACAAGGAAGAAGCGGGGGGGTGAGGACGGTGTTCGGTCGCGGCCGGGCGTGTTCGCCAGCCCGGGATTGTCGACCTACTGTTCGCCCCCGCAACGAACCGGGTTTGCAAGCCGGGTAGGCGGCGCTTCGAGTGAGGCGTGCGGCCGGCCCCCCCGTCAAGTGCGGACGACCCAAGAAGGGTGCAGACATGTACGCAGTCATCGAAGCGTCCGGCGGCCAGATCTAGGTCACCGAGGGCCAGGAACTCCAGATCGACCTCATCGACGGCGGCGAGGCGAAGGCCGGCAAGAAGATCACCTTCGACAAGGTGCTCCTCGTCGGCGGCGGCGACGGCAAGGCGACCAAGGTCGGCACTCCGTATGTTGCCGGCGCGAGCGTCACGGCCGAGGTGATCGAGGGCCTGGTGAAGGGCGAGAAGCTCCGCATCCAGTACTTCCAGCCCAAGAAGGGCTCGCGTCAGCGCACCGGCCACCGCCAGAAGTACACGACCGTCAAGGTCACCGCGATCGCCGGCTGATCGACGAGTTATCAGTTTGAACCCCGACGGGCTCGGCAGCATTGCCGGGCCCGTTCTCGTTAGTGGGCCTTCGGCGCGGCGGCGCCGGTGAGCAGCAGCACGCCGCCGAGGATGAGCGCGACGCCGAGAGCTTTCTGCAGCGTCATGCCCTCTTTCAGCACGAGCCAGCCGAGCACGACGGCGGTCGCGGGCGCGAGCGCGAAGGCGATCGGCTTGACGCGCGAGACCTCGCCCAGCGAGAGCGCGGCGTAGAAGCAGATCATGGCGGCCGCGCCGGCGACAAGGCCGGACCCGCAGACGAGCTTGAGGATCGTCGCCCCGTCCGCGCCGCCCGCGGCGACGCCCTTGAACCACGCGGCGTTTTCCCGCGGCGACTTGTAGATATAGACCGCGAGGAAGTAGGCCAGCCAGAGGACCGGGAGCGCGACGGTCGAGCGGATCGTGATGGCGGTGATCGGGCCGACCTTGTGCGTGTGCAGGACGCTCTTGGTGATAAGCTCGCCGACGCCCCAGCAGAGACCGGCGGCGACGGCGAGGAGAATGGCGGGCATGGCGAAACTCCCGGGGTGCGGTTAGCTCGACTGCACAAACGTCCCGCGCTCGCGGTCCTTGTGAACGCCGGGGAACTTGAGCGCGCGGCCGTGGGCGACGCAATAGACGCCCGGCGGCAGGATGCCCGCGGCGAAGACGGCCTCGGTCAGGTTCTGGAGCGCATCGGAGCGGGTCATCTCGAACGGGCGCATCGCGCCGGTGAGGATCACCGGGACGCGCAGCGTCGGTCCAAGCTCCTTGAGGATCAGCTCGCCGGTGGTGGTGAGGGTGTCGGTGCCGTGGAGGATGACGATGCCGCTGCCGGGGTGGGCGGGCTCGAGCGCGCCGCAGGCGCGGACGCACTCGATGATGCGTGCGCGGTCCGCGTCGGTCAGGTGCAGGCTGTCCTTGCTCATGAGCTCGAGCGTGCTGACCTTGGTGTCCTCGAGCCGGAGGCGGCGGACCATTTTGCCGACGATTGTCCGCCGGTTGCAGAGGTCGCCGGACCGTTCGTCGTAGGTCTTCTCGATCGTGCCGCCGGTGGTGATGAGGGTGATGTGGCGCATGGCGGGTGGGTCGGTGGGCGGATGCGGCCGGGGATCGCAAGCGTAGGAGCGACGGGTGCGGGCTTCCGGGATGGACGCGCACGGGCGGGCGGTGCTCCGTACGATCTAGGCATGAGCATTGGCGCACCTCCGGCACCGTCGTCTGAGCCACCGCCGGCGTGGGGCGAGCAGGACCTCGCGGGGAACGTGCACGCGGCCGCGGACAAGGCGGCGCGGGTGCGTTCGATGTTCGCCGCGATCGCGCCGGCGTATGA
>JAEYNG010000507.1 GCA_023412695.1 Planctomycetota bacterium
GGGTTGTACGGCGTGTCGGTCGCGGCGGTGGGGATGCTCAGCACGCTGGGCATCACGCTCGCAACGGACGCGTACGGGCCGATTGCCGACAACGCCGGCGGGAACGCCGAGATGTCGGGCCAGCCGCCGCACGTGCGCGAGCGGACGGACATGCTCGACTCGCTGGGCAACACCACCGCCGCGACCGGCAAGGGCTTTGCGATCGGTTCGGCCGCGCTAACCGCGCTCGCGCTGTTCGCGGCGTACATCGGCGTGGTGCAGACGCAGATCGCGACGCAGGCGCAGGCGTATGTTGCAGGGTACCGGTACTCATTGGAGCAGCCCAAGCCGCCGAGCGAGCACGCGATTTACATGGGGAACGGGCTGTTCGCGTCGGTTGTCCCGGGTGCGGGACCGGGCGGGAAAGACCATGTCGATGGGCTGATGCTCATCGACCGGAATCAGTTGCCGAGCGATGGGGCGTTCCAAGAGGTCATCCGCGCGGGTTATGTATTCATTCTGGGTGCGGCGGAGGAGCACGTTGACGGACCGGATCAACTGAATGATCCGTTCGGGCTCGCGGACAGCCGAGTACAGACGGTTTCGACCATCATCCCGCACGGCAGTCACGATCACGCGGTCGCGATCGACGTCGTGTCCGCTTCGCGCGGCACGATCGCCGACGTGCTGGCGTATTACGAGGTGACGCTGACGAACCCGCGGGTGATCGGCGGCTTGTTCCTCGGGACGCTGCTGACGTTTGTGTTCTGTGCGCTGACGATGAGCGCGGTCGGCCGCGCGGCCTACGCGATGATGGGGGAGTGCCGGCGGCAGTTCGGGCTCATGCGCGATGCGCTGCGGGCAAAGGGCATGACCGAGGCGCAGATCGCTGACCCCCAGCAGTGGCCGACGCGGATTGATGCCGGCTCGGGGAAGGAACTACCCGACTATGCGACGTGTGTGTCGATCGCGACGGCGGGCGCGCAGCGGGAGATGGTCGTGCCCGCGCTGCTGGCGATCGCGGTGCCGATCGGGATCGGCCTTGTGCTTGGCGTGCCGGGCGTGATCGGCCTGCTTGCGGGCGGGCTGACGAGCGGGTTCGCGGTGGCGATCTTCATGGCCAACGCGGGCGGCGCGTGGGACAACGCGAAGAAGCTGATCGAGAGCTACGGGCGGATCACAGCGGACAAGTTCCTGAACGATCCGGCGACCGCAGACCGCGTGCCGGTCGAGCTTCATGAAACGCTGCGGGCCCGTGCGCAGGAGATGGTGCGGACCGGCCGCGGCAACGGCTACATCTACGGCAAGGGCTCAGATGATCACAAGGCCGCGGTCGTTGGCGACACGGTCGGCGATCCGTTCAAGGACACTTCCGGTCCGTCGCTGAACATCCTGATCAAGCTGATCTCGATCGTGAGCGTCGTGTTCGCGGGGCTGACGGTGAAGTACGGCGCGGTCATCGGCGCCTGGCTCGGGATGAACTGAGCCGTCGCGAGGCAAAAACAACAACCCCCGGTCCGTGAGGGCCGGGGGTTGTGCTTTTTCAGCTTGGGGCCAGGCCTGTTGGGGCCGGCTCCGTCGAGCGGCCGCGCTTTAGCGGCTTGGCCCCTTTTGACAATCCTGAATCACTGGATCACCTCCTTCCCAAAAGACCTCCCAGCCATCGCGGGGTTGTCGCCCGCTGCCGGGACTCTTTTCCCGCGGACCGTCATCCGCGGCTCATCGCCCGGGCTGTGATCATCAACCCGGTCGTCGCACTTCCCGGCCTGGGCTCTGGTCGTGGTTCTCACGCCGCGGCGGGGGCCGTTTCACGCGATCTTCCAACAGTATCGCCCACAATGCGGGCGACGCAAGATCATTCGTCAAAAACCTCCTCCGGGTTCGTCAACTTTGGAGCATTTTCATCGTTGGCGGCTGTGGCAGCGGCGGGCTTATCGCTCCAACTCGTCAAACGCGCCTTGCGCGGCCTGCTCGTCGAGGTACTTCTGGAAGTCGCCGGTTTTGTAGGAGATGAAGCAGAAGGCGTGATGGAGCGTGAGCCATTCCATGTCAGTCGGGTCTTCGTCGAGGTCCTTGCGGAGGCGGTTAAGCTCGGCAAGGAACATCTCGGCTTTCACGGGCTTGGGCATGGGCGTTCTCCGATGGGCAATGGTAGATGAAAGGTGCTCACGCCGCGGCGCGGCGGGGCGCGAAGCGGCTCCACGCGGCGGCGAGGGCGAAGAGGAGTGTGAGCACGAGGACCATGCTCGGGCCTGCCTGCCAGTTGAACTCGAGGCTCGCGGCGAACCCGCCGACAAGGCCAAGGATGCCCGCGCCGACGGAGAGCATAACCACCGGCCCGAGGCGGTCGCTCAGGCGCAGGGCAATTGCACCGGGCAGGACGAGCAACGCGGTGGCGAGGATGACGCCGGCGAGCTTCATGGCCGTGACGACCGCGAGCGTCAGCAGGATCATCAGCATGAGCTTCATTCGGCCGGCGGGGACACCGAAGGCCGCGGCGGACTCCTCGTCGAAGGTCCAGAAAAGCAGGGGGCGCCGCCACCACCAGAGCGCGGCGGCGATGAGGAAGGCAAGAAGCCAGCCGGCGACGGCTTCCTGCTCGCCGGCGACGAAGATCGAGCCGAAGAGGATGGATTCCCAGCTTGATTGCGCCCCGCTGACCTGCACGAGCACTGCGCCGAGCGCCATCGAGCCGACAAGGAACATGCCGATGGTCGTGTCGACGGGTGTGGTGCGGCGGTCGGAGACGGCGGCCATTCCGAGGGCGGCGGCGATGCAGAACGCGACGATCACCGCGAACTCGGCGAGTCCGCCGGGGACGAGCAGGCCCGCCGCGCCGAGGACCGCGGCGACACCGATCCCGCCGAACGCGGAGTGGCTGACCCCCTGGCCGACGAAGCCGAGACGCTTCACGACGACGAGCGGGCTGAGCAGGCCACACATTACGACGACGGAGAAACCGGCGACAAGGGCGATGCCGACGATGTGCCGCATGTCCGCGGCGTCGGGGCTCGTGAGCAGGTCGATGATCTCCATGCTCAGCGGCTCCTCTCACGCGACGCGGAGATGTCAAGCTGGACGGGCTCGGACGGACCAGGAGCGGCCGACGGCTCGCTGCAGCAGTCGCCTGCGCCGTGGGCATGGACGTGCATGCCGGTGAGCGTGCCCGGTGCGCCGGCGACCTCGTGGCTGAAGAGTTCGGCGAGGACCTGCGGTGTCAGGCCCTGCGGGGCGGAGTGTGCGTGCAGGCGGCGGGCGAGGCAGGCGACCCGGTCGCTCCCCGCGACGATCGCGCGGAGGTCGTGGCTGACAACGATGATCGTCAGCGCGAGCTCGGTGTGGATGCGGGAGAGCAGGTCGGCGAAGACGCGCTGGCCCGCGGCGTCGATGCCGACCATCGGCTCGTCGAGCACGAGGATGCGGGCGTCGGCCGCCAGTGCCCGGGCGACCATAACGCGCTGGAGTTGCCCGCCTGAGAGCTTTCCGACAGGGCGGTCGGCGAAAGCGGATGCGCCGACGAGCGTGAGCATGTGGTCCACGCGATGGTGCGTCTCGGTGTTGACTCGCTTCCACGGGGCGAGCCGCCACGCCGCGCCGAGGGTGACGAGCTGGCGAGCGGACATCGGCATGCCCAGCTCGGCGTCCATGCGCTGCGGGACGTAGCCGATCGTTCCCGTGCGCCGGGCCTCCGCGGGGGACATGCCGAGGACGGTGATGCTGCCGGCTTGGAGATTCAGAAGGCCCAGGCAAAGCTTGAGGAAGGTGCTTTTGCCGCCGCCATTGGGGCCAAGGATGCCGAGGCGCTCGCCTTGGCGCACTTCGAGGGTGATATTCTCGAGGACGGTCTGCTCGCCGCCAGGGTAGCGGTAGGTAACACCGCGGCACTCGACCGCAGGCGTCTCGGCAGGAATGTCGCTCGTGGAAGAAGTGGGGGGCATGCGGGTCGCGGCGAGTCGGGCCGCGGTGAGAGTTTACTCCGGCTTGGCAGGCTTCTGGCCCAGGCCCTTCTTGAGGGCTTCAAGGTTCGATTCCATCATGGCGATCCAGTCGCCGCTTCCGAGCGGATCGATGGTGAGCACAGGGACCTTGGTGCGCTGTGCGATGCGCTTGCCCGCGGCCTGCGGGAGCTGCGGCTCGACGAAAACGGCCTTCGCGCCGCGAGTACGGATGGCGGCGATCGCGGACTGGATGGCCTTGTTGGTCGGCTCCTGCGCGTTCAGGCCGGCGATCGCGATCGTGTTCAGCGAGTAGCGGCGGGCGAGCCAGCCGTAGGCGTCGTGGCCGACGACGATGGTGCGGGTCTCGGCGCTGTCGGCGGCGCGCCGATATGCGGCGTCAATCTCGTCGATCCGCGCGGTGACTTTCTTTGCGGTTGTGAGGACCGGGTGCTCCGCCGCGCCCTCGACCGGCGAACGCTCGGCGAGACGTTGGGCGAACTTCTCGACAAAGGTCCTGGCGAGGACGGGGTCGAGCCAGAGGTGCGGATCCACGGAGCCGTGCAGGCACTCGCCGTTGGGGCCGTGTCGATGTCCGGAGTGGTCGTCCGGGTCGGCCTTCACGTCGCAGAGCTCAGCCATGGTGATGACGAGGCGGTCGGCGCTGGTGTTGTTCGAAAGGAACTTTTCAACCTGCGGCTCAAGGTTGAGTCCGACGAGCACGACCACGTCTGCTCTCGTGATCGCGGCGAGTTTCTGCGGGGGGATCTCGTACCCGTGCTCGCTGACGCCCGGGGGGATCAGCATGTCGATGGTGCTGCCCGGCGGCAGGAGGGGCTCAACCAAGCCGCGCAGCGGCGCGATCGTGACCACGGCCTTGAGTGGTGTGAGCTGTGGCGTTTCGGAGGATGTGGCCGGGGGCGGCGGGTCGTCAGCTTGTGCGACAAGCGGAAGGAACGACACGGCGCACATGACGATAACAAGCGTGAGAGTTCGGCGGCTCATACCCAGAGTATTGCCGCAGTCTGGTCTAAATGCAACTGAGTGGCATTTGAGTGTTGGCCGCCGTTTCGGGCGCACGACCGAGAAGAAGCGGATTGCGGGCAAACTTGGGGTGGGCCGTTCGACGTCGGGCCGGGTTCGCTTGACGCTGGCGGGTTCAGGACTTACGGTGTGCTCTTGCAGACGCGGCCGGGTGCCCGAGCGGTCTAAGGGGACGGATTGCAAATCCGTTGCGCAAGCTTCGTGGGTTCGAATCCCACCCCGGCCTTTGATGAACGACCTCGCAGTTGCGGGGTCGTTTGTTTTTTGTCAAGGTTCGTGCCGCTGCTCGCGGATGCGGATGTTGCGGAAGCGGGCTTCGAGTGCGTCGGTGCGTGAGCCAATGCCGTGCATTTGGAGCGCGATGCGGCCGGTTGCATCGGCGGCGTCGAAGAGGTCGGCCGCGGGGACGCCGTTGATCCATGTGCGGATCGTCGGGCCGCTGGCGACAACGCGGAGCTGATTCCAGTGGTCGGGCTTGAACGCGCCGCGTGCAGCGGGATTCTCGATGAGCGGGTAGAGCCAGCCGCGTCGGCCTTCGTCGTAGATGCCGCCGGTGTATGCGCGGGGCGATGGGTCGATCTCGACCTGGTAGCCGATGAGTCGGCCGGCGCGGTTCTCGAATCCGCCCTCGATTGAACTGCGGAGTTGAATGCCGGAGTTGAGTTCGGGGTGGACCTTGAACTCGAGGAGGAGTTCGAAGTCGCCGTACTCGCGCTCGGTGACCAGGAACGTGTTGGGGGAATCAGGTGTGGTGGTGCCGATGATCTCGCCGCTTTCTATGCGGAAGGCCGCGTTGCCGCCACGGACTTGCCAGCCGGCGAGCGACTGTCCATCGAAGAGCAGCGTCCAATCACCGTTCAGGGGAGCGGGCGGGGTGAGGGGTTCGATCCATACGTTGTGGTACCGGACCGGTCCTTCGGCGTTGGAGGCGTGGTCTTGTAGGCGGAGCGAGCCGAGCTGGATCGAACCGGTTGCGCGTTCGGCCCCGCCGATGGCCGCGCCGGTGGGACCGGGGACCTCGACGTCGTTGTGGATGAGCTGGCCGTTCCAGTAGACGGTGAGGCGAGCGTTGGCGGTCTTCTTGCCCTTTTCGAATCGTGGTGCGCGGAACCAGATGTCATACGCTTGCCAAGCTCCTGGACCGGTCGAGGCGTTCACCGAAGCCGGCTTTACGTTGTAGATCGCGCCGGCCTCGTTCGGCTCGAGCTTGCGGTCGCCGGCGAGTGTGCCAAGCACCTGGACCTCATACCGCTCCTGGAGGTAGACGCCGCTGTTGCCCGCCATCTGTCCCTCGCCGCCGGGGGGCGCGTACCACTCGACGTGGATACGGCAGTTTCCGAAAGCGTTTCGGGATACGAGGTCGCCGGAGTTGTTGCCGACTTCAACATACTCGGGCGCGGCCAGAATCTCTGCCTGCGTTCGGCCGTCGATCGGCCGCTCTTTGAGCTTCGATGCAAACTCGCAGGCGCTTCGCGCGCCGCGGCCGATGAGGACGGAAGCCACCGCGGGCGGCGGAATGCCGACGCCGATGCCAGTGGCGGCGGGATCGATGGATTCACCGTTAAACGTTGCGGGCTCAATGGGTGCGGCGCGGGGGATGTGGTTGAGCGTGTACCACGCATCGGTTGACCAGATGGTGTCGCCGTCAATCGAGGCCGGATCGGTGCGGATGGAAACGCACGAGCCGGGCACGAGGGACGGGACCATGAGCCGCACGCTCCGGCCGTCGCCGCTGGGGATAGTGGACACGACGGGGAGAGGCGTCTCGCCGATCTTCTCGCCGCCGTACTCGGCCGTGGGGTGATAGGTCCATTGCCGCAGTTGGAAGTTGGCGGGATCGGCGAGCCATTCGCGATCGACCGGCTTGGTGAAGACGATCTCGAAGCCGTCGGACATTGCGCGGACGGTGAGCATCTCGAACGTCACGGTGTCATTGGGCTGCAATCGCTCGAGGCCGGAGCGTGTGCCCTCCCATGACCAGTTGCCGCTGGCGCCGATGCCGCCGGCGTAGAGCGCGCCGTCCGGCCCCCACGCGAGGCGGTTGATTCCGCAGGAAAGGCCCTGCGTGAACCGGAAGACCGCGCCCTGCCATACACCGTTGATCTTCTCGAGCGCGACGCGGCGGATACCGCCAGCGGTAATCTCGCCGAGGAGCATCTGTCCGGCGTATGGGCCGCGCTCAATAAGCAGAGGCTGGCTTGGGGAGTTGGCGCACTCGTTCTGCGGGAGGAAGACGG
>JAEYNG010000509.1 GCA_023412695.1 Planctomycetota bacterium
GGCTTGGTCTGTTCATCGCGGCGGTCGGCGCGCTGTCCTTCTCGTTCTTCGTGCTCATGGAGATGCTCAAGCTGCTCCTGAGCGGCCCATGGGCGGTGACGGCCGTGGCGCGGAACGTCGTGATCGAAGCGGTGCGGATGAAGGTCTCGGTGGTCTTTATCGTGATGCTGTTGATCGCTTTGGCCGCGCTGCCCGGGCAGCTCGACCCCGAGACGCCCCTGCGATACAGGGTGCAGTCGTTCCTGCAGTACGGCACCGGCGGGTCGTTCTTCATCATCGCGGTGCTTGTGCTTTTCCTGTCGGTCGGCACCGTCGCCTTCGAGCAGCGGGACAAGGTCATCTGGCAGACGATGACCAAGCCCGTCGCCGCGTGGCAGTACCTGCTCGGGAAGTGGCTGGGCGTCGCGGGCATCGCCGCGGTGTTGCTGGCGGTCAGCTCGACCGGCGTCTTCCTGTTCGTCGGATATCTCCGGCAGCAGCGAGCGGTCGGCGAGATGATGCCCTACAAGGCCGCGAGCGGCTCACTGATCACCGAGGACCGTGACATCCTCGAGACCCAGGTGCTTACCGCGAGGACCTCGGTCCAGCCGTCGTTGCCCGAGCTCGACCGTGACGCCCTGCGCGACGAGGTGCGTGAGCGGCTCGACCGCCTCAAGGTTGGCGATCCATCGTTCCGAGAGACCGAGGATGACCGGTCGCGGGTAATGCGGGAGATCCTCGTCGAGCACCGCGACGCCCTGCTGGCGATCGAGCCTGGGAACCGCGAGCGGTACATGTTCCTCGGTCTCGACGAGCCGAAGGAGCGCTCGCAGCGGGTTACCCTGCGCTACCGCATCGACGCGGCCGGGAACGATCCACGCGCGCTCTTCAACGTCACTTTCTTCTTCAAGAATGTCCCGCCGAGGGTGGTGCAGGTGCCGCCCGGGCAGTCCATGACGCTCACGGTCGAGCCGTCGTCGATCGATCCGGACGGCTCGCTGCTCATGGAGGTCGTCAACGGCGACGTCGTCCGCGGCATGATGGACCCCGAGAGCAACTGGGTGAACACCGAGACGATCTCGTTTCCCCCCGACGGGATCGAGGTCTATTACCCGGTGTCGAGCTACCAGGCCAACTACGTCCGGGTGATGGTCGTCCTCTGGCTCAAGCTGGCGTTCCTCGCGATGGTCGGCATCTTCGCCGCGACGCACCTGGCGTTCGCCGTCGCCTGCCTCGTGGCCTTCGGCATCTTCATGATGGCCGAGTCGGCCGGTTTCCTCACCGAGTCGCTTGAGTACTACGCGTCCCGCGGCGACAAGGACGAGATCCTGTGGTTCCGCGTGGCGATCAGGGCCGTAGCCGTGCCCGTGGCCTATGCGTTCAACTTCTACGCCAACTTGCGGCCGACGCAGCACCTCGTCGAGGGCCGGATGCTCTCCTGGGGCACGGTGAGCACGGGCATGGCCGTGCTCGGCGCGCTGACTTCGGCGCTCTATGCCTCGGCGGTGATCATCTTCCGTCGGCGCGAGCTGGCGACTTACTCCGGGCAATGAGGCCCGGACTGGCGGTGAACCCTTGCGACGCGACAGGATCATCCAGCTCGGCGCCGTCGGCGTACTGATCGTCTTCCTTGTCGCGCAGGGCGTGCTCGCGCTCCAGCTCTCGGCGTCGGTCGGCCGCAACAAGCTCGTCTACGCCGACACCACGCAGAAGGGCGACCCGCCGGAGGTCGGCCTCGGCATCGCGATGGGCGCGTTCCGCGGCGTGTTCGTGAACTTCCTCTGGATCCGCGCCAACAACCTCAAGGAGGCCGGGAAGTACTACGAGGCGATCGATCTCGCCCGCACCATCACCCGCCTCCAGCCCCGCTTCCCGCGCGTCTGGGCGTTCCACGCCTGGAACCTCGCGTACAACATCTCCGTCGCCACGCAGACGCCCGAGGAGCGGTGGCAGTGGGTGCAGTCGGGAATCAACCTGATCCGCCAGCAGGGCATCCCCGCCAACCCGGCGGACATCCTGCTGCACAAGGAGCTCGCGTGGATCTTCCTGCACAAGATGCAGGGGTACACCGACGACGCGCACAAGTACTACAAGCAGATGCACGCCCGCGAGTGGACGATCGTCCTCGGCACACCGCCGAAGGTCCCGCTCGGCCAGACGCTCAAGACCGACACGCTCCGCGACATGTACGTGGACTGGCTGCGGCAGATCGCCGGCGCACACGACACGCTCGACGAGTTCTACGCCGCGTACCCCGAGGGGCGTGAGCTCGTGCAGCGCATCCGGACGGAGGTCGGCGTCGATCTCGACGAGCGGCTGCTCACCGCGCACGAGCTGCTCAAGAGCTATACCGGCTACGCACAGGATGTCGGCCTCCTGCCCGAATGGTTCAGGACCGACCCGCTCGTCAAGATCGCCAGCGACCAGAAGTACGACGAGTGCGCGCCCCACCTGCTTCGGCACATCCGCAAGCGGCTCCTGATCGACAAGTACCACATGGAGCCGGACCGGATGATCCGGTACACGCAGGAGTTCGGCCCCATCGACTGGCGTCACCCCGCCACGCACGCGCTCTACTGGTCGGCCCGCGGCTCGGAGGAGGCCCTCCACCGCATCACCGAGAAGAACCGGAAGAACTACGACCTCCTGAACACCGACCGTGTCACGATCCAGGCCGTCCAGGAGCTCTACCGCACCGGATGGATCATCTTCGACATCGCCAACCCGAAGTTCTACTACACGCTCCCGAATGTCGATTTCGTGCCGGTATACGGTCAGATCCTCGAGAAGCTGACGGATCGCTCGGAGTTCGACTCCGAGACCAAGGTCTTCAGCTTCTATGCCGCGGGTCACGAGAACCTGCTGCGCGACTCGATCCGCTTCCTTTACCGCCGCGGCGACAAGGGCCGCGCGGCCGAGTACTACGAGCTGCTCCGGAAGGCGCCGTGGCTCAACACGCACCGGCCGGACCTCAAGGACCAGATCACCAAGCCCCTCGCCGAGTTTGTCGAAGAGGAGATCACCCGCGACGCCCGTCAGACCAACCCGAGCGTCGCGCTGCAGGAGATCTCGGGCGCGCTGCTCGCCGCGTACATCTCGGGCCTTCTCAACGGCGACGAACAGCTGTTCAAGAACAACTTCGAGTACGCGCAGATGTTCCACACCGTCTACCAGCGCGACCAGAAGTTCCGCACGCCCGTCGCCGGCGAAGAGGGCCGCATGGCCCTGCCCGACTTCGACCGCTTCGCGGCGATCGTGCTCGCCGGGCTCGTCGAGGACGCCGGCATCCCGCAGGGCGCGATCATGTACGGCCGCGCCCCGGCCGACCTGCAGGCCCGGGTCTACGTCGTGCTCGAGGGCGGCGCGCTCCAGACTCGTCTCGACGCCGCCGCTCAGCAGAACCAAAGCCCGCCATTCGACTTCTGGATCCGCCCGCCGGAAGGCCTGAGCGAGCAGGCCCTGAACATGTTCCGTCAGCAGATGTTCCCCAACCGCCAGCAGCAGCCGGCCGACCCCGCCGACGGCGGGATTGCTCCCAAGTGACGCGGCTCAGCCCGCGCTCTCCTGGCCGGGCGACGACGGCGGCCCCGGGTTCCGGATCGTGAGCAGCACCTTGTCCACGCGGTGGCGGTCCATGTCCACCACCTCGAACGCAAAGCGGTCGAACTCGAACGCGTCGCCTGTCGCGGGGATGCGGCCGAGCTGCGCGAGCACGAACCCGCCGAGCGTCTCGTAGTTTGACTCGTCTTCCTTCGGCAGCGACGCCGCGCCCCCGTCCGGGCCGAACATGAGCGTGCGCAGCTCGTCGACCGGCAGCATGCCGTCGAGCAGGTACGAGCCGTCGGCACGCTTCACGACCATCGGGTCCGGGCTCCCGCCGCCGTTCTCGGTCACCTCCCCGACGATCGCCTCGACGACGTCGTTCAGTGTGACGAGCCCCTCGAGCACGCCGTACTCGTCGAGCACGAACGCGATCCGGTCCTGCCGCTGGCGGAACATCTCCAGCAGCTTCAGCGCGGGCAACGTCTCGGGCACGTACATCGGCTTGCGCACAAGCTCCGAGAGCCGCACGTCGTCGCTGATGAGCCCGCTCTTGACGAGGTCCTTGACGTGCACGACGCCGATCAGGTCGTCCAGCCCCATCGTGCACACCGGGAAGTGCGAGTGGCTCGACGTCGCCACCGCGACCCGGATCCGGTGCACGCCCGCGTCCGCCGGCAGCCAGTCGATGTCGGGCCGCGGCACCATCAGCGACTTCACCGTTCGGTCCGACAGCGCGAACACGCGCTCGACGATCTGCTGCTCCGACTCATGGAACACGCCCATGCTCGCCCCCGAGCGCATGAGCGAGCGGACCTCCTCCTCGGTGCCCTCGTGCTCGGCCCGCGCCTTGAACGGCACCATCCGGAGGATCAGGTCCGTCGTGACCGAGAGCGCCCAGACCAGCGGCGCGGTGACACGCGAGACCAGCCGCATCGGTCGCGCAAAGAACGCCGCGAACGTCTCCGGCGCGCTCTGCGCCAGACGCTTGGGCACCAGCTCGCCGAAGACGATCGTGACGAACGTCAGGATGAGCACTGTGACGGCGAGCGACACCGCGTGGGCGTAGGGCTCGAGCCCCGGCACCTTCGACAGGTGCGGGGTCTTCCGGTCCGCGATCGCCGCCTCGCCGAACGCGCCCGACAGGATGCCGATCAGCGTGATCCCGATCTGCACGGTCGAGAGGAAACGCGTCGGCTCGGCGTGCAGGTCGAGCGCGGCCTGCGCGCTCCTGCTCCCGGACTTCGCCGCCGCCTCCAGCCTCGCCCGGCGCGACGCCGCGACGGCCATCTCCGCCGCGACGAACAGGGAGTTGAGCAGGACCAGCAGAGCGAGGAAGGCCAGTGCCATGGAGCGTGCACAATAGCAGACGGATCAAGCCGACGGGCGCGGCGTCGCGGCCGTCGGGACGCTTGTTCCGGGGGACCCGCGATCCGGTCAGACCATCACGTCGAACGTCCCGATCTCGACCGCGCTGCCGCCGCCCACCGGGTTGCCGAGCACGTCGGTCACGGCGTTGGCCAGGACGGTGACGGTGTAGGTGCCGTTGTCCGACGCGTCCCATGATCCGCCGGGCGGCGTGAAGCGGTACACCGCGACCATCGGCGTGCCGTCGCCGGCCCGCGAGATGCTCACGAGCTCGACGTCGATGGTGAACTGGCCGCCCGGGCCGTCGATCCGGATGTCCGTGCTGTCGATGCTCGAGCGGCGGATGGCGAAGTTGTCGCCGTAGCGCACACGGATGAGCGATGGGGTCACGGTCGTGTCCGCGAAGACGAACTCGGCCTGCGGGTCGACGGCATCGGACACGAGGAACCGCGGGTCGGCGGCCGGGTCGATGGTCATGCCGCGGACCGTGACGTCGCCGGTGAATCGGCCGGCGAGGACGCGGGAGGTCTGTGCCATGTTGCCGACGATCACGACGTCGCCGATGCGGCTCTTGTTGATCTGCCGGATGCGGTCGTTCCCGTCGTAGAAGACGCCGTTCACCGGGTCGAGCCCCGCCGCGACGAGCGAGTTCCGCATCTTGCGGCCGACGGTCAACGACGCGATGCGCCCCGCGACGAAGGTATCCGCGGCGTCGCCCTCGCCGCCCAGACGCCCGTCCGAGCCCAGCCGTGCACCGGCCAGGATCTCCGCCCCGAGCATGTCAAGGC
>JAEYNG010000511.1 GCA_023412695.1 Planctomycetota bacterium
TCCCCCCACTGTTCACCAGCCGCCGCGCGGCCGATACTGGCGGCACGCTGAGCTTGAACAAAAAGACACACGCCGGCCCGGGGGCCGGCGTGCGCGGTGTGGAAAGTGCTGATTGAGCGATCAACGGCGGCGACGCGCGACGGCGAGTGCGCCGAGGCCGAGGATGGCCGCCGCGGACGGGGCGGGGACAGGGACGACGAAGTAGCCCTGCTGCTGGAAGTTGTTGAGGTTGAAGTTGACGACGCCGGTGAAGTTACCGGCTCCGTCGCCGCCCATGTTGCCCTGAGGCGGGGTAAGGCCGGGGAGGAACTGGTTTGAGGCGTAGTTGTGGTCCTGGTTGTTGACGAAGGCCATGACGCAGATCTGCTCGCCATCGAGCCCCTGGAGGCCGAGGTCGGAGAGGGCGATGCTGAGCTCGAGGCCGGTGGTGACGGCGAGCGCGGCCATCTGATCGGCCGGGCCGGTGCCGCCGGTGACACCGGCGATGTTCGACCCGTTGAAGCCGACTTCGATCGCCTGGCCGTTGACGCCGGTGCCGGTCGCGCCGCTGCCGAAGTCGCCGCCGTTCAGGATGTTGAAGTAGCCGCTGGCTGACTGGTTGTTGAGATTGGCGAAGTCGAGGTCGAAGACGCCGTTCCCGCGGCGGGCGATGAGGTGGTAGTTCGGGGCGAAGCCGCTCGCGAACGTGAGGCCGTCCATGTTCCCGGCGTTATCGTTGCCGGCGCTGTCGAAGACGTTGTTGCCGCCGGGGCCGGTCTGGAGGAAGATCTCGAGCTTGTTGAAGTTGTTCTCGAGGTTGCCGGTCAGGGTGAGGTAGAAGCGGCCGCCGCTGATGCGGGCGTAGGCGGCGTTGAGCTCGCTGCCGCCGTTCGGGTTGGCGTCGCCGAACTGCGTCTGAACCGTCTGCACGGCGTAGGCCGCGCCGTAGCCGTCGCCGACGATGGAGCCATCGACCTGTGCCAGCGCGAGGCTGGCGCACGAGCCCGCCGCGGCGAGCGCAAAGCAGATACGCATCATGTTTCTCTCTCTCCTGCCGGCTGAGCCGGCGATAAGTTCGATCACGGCCGCCGGTTAGGCGGCGTGGGTTTCTCTCTAAGCGACAAGATACGGGATGTGTGCCGCGGGTCGAGGGAATTTTCGGGGGAGACATCAAAATTCCGGGCGGTGTGGCAAGGTGGGCAAGGGCGGATCGGCCCGGCGAAGCTCAGATGGGCTTAACGGACCTTGGCGTGCCGAATGGGCGGAAAACCGGGCGAGGGGGTTGCAAAGGCCGGGGCTTCCGTACACTCGATGTTCCAGGAATGAAGGGACGGAAGGAGCCGCGATGATCCATGCTGCGCTGGTGGTGATGGCCGTGCTCGCGGCTGCGCCGGACAACGACGTTGAATGGAACGGGCTGTCGCACCGGCAGCCGAACGACCTGCGGCCGTGGTGCCCGGTGAACGGGGAGACGTTCGAGGTGCGTTTGCAGGCGTACCGGGACGACCTGACGGCCGTGCGGGTGCGGTGCAGGGTGGACAGCGCAGCGCCGGTGTGGATCGATGCGGCGATGGTCGAGACGCGCGGGGCGTACGACGTTTGGGCGGCGACGATCCCGGCGACGGGGGCGACGAGCGGCGTGACGTATGTGTTCGAGGCGCGGGACGGGACGGATGCGGATTACTACACGGTGGTGGGCGGGGCCGGGGCGGTGGTGGAGGATGAGCCGCCTGCGGGCGGGTTCAGCGTGAACTTCTCGACGCTGTCGCACGCGCCGCTCGGCTCGACGCCGGTGAGCGGGGGCGGCGCGGTGTTCAAGGTGTGGGCTCCGAACGCGGCGCAGGCGTATGTGCGCGGCGCGTTCAACGGGCACTCGCTGGCGCACCCGATGACCAAGAGCGGGGACGTGTTCACGCGGTACATCTCGGTGCTGCCGCAGAACGCGACGTATCAGTATTTCTTCGAGCCGGGCGGGCACTGGCGGCCGGACCCGCGTTCGCGGCGGATCACGTCATCGGGCGGCGGGTACGTGTCGCAGGTGGTGAACCCGCTGGGGTATGCGTGGCAGAGCGACGGGTTCGTGACGCCGGCGCGCGAGGATCTGGTGATCTATGAGCTGCACGTCGGGACGTTCGCGGGGCGGAACGACCCGCACGGGCCGGCGTCGCTGCCGGCGACGTTCACGGATGTGAAGAACCGCGTGGGGCACCTGGTCGAGCTGGGCGTGAACGCGGTCGAGCTGACGCCGATCAACGAGTTCCCGTGGGACTACTCGGCGGGGTACAACCCGATCACGCAGTTTGCACCGGAGTCGAGCTACGGCACGCCGAACGAGCTGAAGGCGCTCATTGACGAGCTGCACGCGAACGGGATCGCGGTGCTGCTGGACATCGTCTGGAACCACCACTCCGCGACGGACAACATTTTGTGGCAGTACGACGGCGGGCAGGTCTACTACGACACGCCGGAGATGGAGACGCCGTGGGGGCCGCAGCTTGATTTCGATCGCGGGGAGGTGCGGTCGTACCTGCTGGACTCGATGCACATGTGGCTCGATGAGTACCGGATCGACGGGTTCCGGATGGACGCGACGAGCAACATGAACATCGGGGCGCAGGAGGCGGCGGGGTGGAGCCTGATGCAGGCGTATAACCAGCAGATCGACGGCCGGTACGCGGGGCGGGTGTCGATCGCGGAGCAACTGCCGAACAACCCGTGGATCACGCGGTGGACGAGCCTTGGCGGTGCGGGGTTCGACGCGCAGTGGTGGGACCCGTTCGGGGACCGGCTGCGGGAGGCGATCCACGCGGCGGCGTTCGGGGATCCGGATGTCGGGGCGATCGCGGGCGCGCTGTCGGGGGGCGAATGGCTGAGCGGATCGGAGCTGTGCAACTACGCGGAGATGCACGACGAGGCGTGGCCGAGCAGCGGCGGGCAACGGCTGGTGAAGACGATCGACCCGACGTTTCCGCACGACTCGGAGTTTGCGCAGGGCCGGCACACGCTGGCGCACGGGCTGGTGATGTTCGCGCCGGGGGTGCCGATGTTCCTGCAGGGGTGCGAGTGGCTGGAGGACACGGACTTCGGCGGGGGCGGGCCCGCGGGGCAGGACCGGATCGACTGGTCGAAGAGGGTGACGTACGGGCACATCTTCGACTTCTTCAAGAAGTCGATCCGCGTGAAGAAGGAGAACGGGTGCTTCCGCGCGGATGCGCCGTACTCGGCGTATCACGTGAACGACACGGGGAACGTGCTCGCGCTGCACCGGTGGAACGACGCGGGGAGCGTCTGCGTGGTGATCGCGAACTTCTCGAACACGGATTACACGACGTACAACCTCGGGCTGCCGATGCCGGGGGCGTGGTTCGAGATTCTCAACAGCCAGGCGACGCGGTTCGGCGGGCCGGGGAACCTGGGGAACGCGCGGGTCGATGCGACGGGCGGGGCGATGCACGGGCATCCGCAGTCGGCGTCGGTCAAGGTGCCGCGGATGGGGCTGGTGGTGCTGCGGCACGATGTGCCGCCGTGCGCGGCGGACTTTGACAAGTCTGGCGGCGCGCCCGGGGTGCCGGACATCTTCGCGTATCTGTCGGCGTGGTTCGCGGGGGATGCGCGGGCGGACGTTGATGGGAACGGCGTGGGCGTGCCGGACATCTTCGCGTTTCTGTCGATGTGGTTTGCGCCGTGTGAATAAAGCAGAAAGTGCCTTGCCATTTCCCTCCCCTTCTTGGGGGAATAGGGCGACGGGGTCAACGAAACAATGAGAACCGCCAACTTCGGGGAATCCCCGTCGCTTGAACAAGCGAATGGGGTATCATCCAGTGATTTGCCCGAATACGGAGCACCATTATGTCACTTCGCGTCAACCCGCTCAAATTGGTACTAGTTGCATTGTGCCTGTTGCCAGCTCTGCCGGCGAAGGGCCAGTGGACAATTACATACACATACGACACGACGCAAGCTGAAACCGTCCTCGGAGCAAATCGAGTTGCTCCAATGGCGATGGCACTGGATCGAGCAAAGGCCCGACTCGAATCCATTCTGACGCAAAGCACCGGAAATGTAGTTATGACGATTCTGTTTGAAGATCCACCGGGAAATGCACTGGCGGAGTCTGTCTTGACATATGTGCGCAACGCAACAGTATCGACGGCTCGCGACAAACTGATTAATCAAGCTACTGCTGACAACGAGCCTCAAGCTGAGATCAATATGTATGACTTACTACCTGCGACCACTATTCCATTTCAATGGGACGATTCCGGCGTTCAACAAATGGGATTCGTATTCTGTACCGCAGCCTTGAATCAGCATCTCCAGTTCGGCGCGGTTACTCAAGAACCAGATGGAACCATCCGGTTTCGCCCACCCGGAGGTACAGTCAACTGGCAGTTCTGGAAGGGCAAGTTGAAGCCGAACCACTATTCATTTGAGGCAACCGTTTTCCACGAGACCTTTCACCTTCTTGGATTCGGCTCTTCATCTGATAATACGATTTTACCTATTTCAATACCCACTTGGGATATGTTTCGGATGCCCGAAACTTCCATTCCACTGACTGCGCAGTCGTTTACAACTGTGGCGAGAGAGATGCGACCGGATATGGAGGCCGCTTGGGTGACGCGCACAAGCAGCTCCGCCGCTGGTGTCTTCAAGGCATCTCGCGGCACACGTACAGGAGGGGACAGTTTTCAGGCGGCGCACTGGCGATCCCGCACGCGACTCACCCCACCCGAAACAATCGGAATCATGGATCCTGCTGGCGATTACTCCGCTTTTTCGGAATTAGACTTAAAGTTCTACACGCGCGCAGATATTGAGGCGCTGGATTTTATAGGTTGGGCGGTTGATCCGGACAGCGTACAGTATTCAACGCTTAGTCAGCCGGGATTGGTGTCACCACAGAATGCTCAGACATTGGCAATCGCGACACCTACTTTTGAGTGGTCTTTGAACCAAGGCGCATTCTCATGGACATTGTTTATCTATGAGGGGACAGACACGACAAGCGACGATCCGTACCGTGTCTATCCGGATCTTTTTGCGTCCGAGTTCACTTTACCGGTAGAAGACTCGCTGCCACCCGGCCAGTATTCGTGGTATGTCGTTTCGGAATCGCAACCCGGATACGACGAGTCAGATACCTGGACATTCACTATTCAAGGCTCATGCGTCGCAGACTTCGACGGCAATGGTCAAGTACAGGTTCCCGACATCTTTGCTTTTCTTTCGACTTGGTTTGCTTCCGATCCGTCCACCGACATTGACGGCAATGGGCAGATCCAAGTCCCGGACATCTTCGCGTTCCTGACCCTGTGGTTCGCGGGGTGTTGACCGACTCGCTTCCCTCGTCCCCCACATCCGGCCGATAGACTCTCCGCTGTCCCACCATCCGGAGAGCCTGCCGATGCGATTTCAACTTCTTGCCGTGATGGCCTCGCTTGTTGCGTTCCTTGCGCCGGCGTCCGTCGCCAGAGCGCAGGCGCGGATGGTGCAGCCCGAGTCGCTCGAGCAGGGGTTCATCATCGTCGTGACCGACAAGGCGAAGAGCGCGACGGCGGAGTCGCCGATCTTCATGGCGTCGAGCCACAACGGATGGAACCCGGCGGACCAGAAGATGAAGCTGACGCGGCGGTCTGACGGGAAGTGGCAGATCGCGTGGAAGAAACCGACGCTCGATTCGCGGATCGGGTTCAAGTTCACGCTGGGGTCGTGGGATCGGGTGGAGGTCGCGGCGAACGGGGAGAACGTCGAGAACCGGCTGCTGCCGGAGGTCGATGCGTCGAAGCTCGGCGCGGGCGAGCAGCCGGTGATCGAGCTGTCGGTGGAGAAGTGGCGGGAGGAGCAGCAGCTTGACCCGGCGCAGCAGCCGAACAGCCCGTATCGCGAGATCAAGGTGAGCGCGGGGACGATCCGGCGGGTGAACGTGATCGGCGGGGGGACGGGGCCGCTGCGGCGGGATGTGCTCGTGTGGCTGCCGCCGGGATATGACGATGAGGCGAACGCGGGACGCGAGTACCCGATTCTCTACATGCTCGACGGGCAGAACGTGTTCGATCAGCCGCGGGGCGTGCCCGGGGAATGGAAAGCGGACGAGACGGCGGCGCGGCTCATCAAGGAGGGGAAGATCGAGCCGCTCATCATCGTGGGGATTCCGCATGCGGGGGCGGATCGCGCGGCGGAGTATCTGCCGATCGCGGCGCTTGACGGCGTGACGCCGCGGAGCGGGGAGTTCATCACGTTCCTGATGGACGAGGTGATCCCGCGGGTGGAGCGGTCGTTCCGGGTGCGGAAGCTGCGGGACTCGCGGGGGATCGGCGGGGCCTCGCTGGGCGGGGTGATGGCTCTTGAGGCAGGGACGGAGAAGCCGGCGATGTTCGGGAAGGTGCTGGCGGAGAGCACGCCGCTGACGCTGGGCGAGAACGCGGTGTTCCGGCACTTTGCCGGGAAGAAGACGTGGCCGGGGAAGGTGTACTTCGGGATGGGCGGGAAGGAAGTGCCGGAGGCCGCGGGCGCGGCGAAGTACGTCGCGGGTGCGCAGGCATTTGAGGAGTTGCTGCGGGGGCGCGGGTTCGACCGGTCGCGGATGATGGTGCACATCGAGCCGGAGGCGAAGCACGACGAGCACGCGTGGGCGGCGCGGTTCGGGCGGGCGCTGGAGTTCCTGTATCCGGCGGAGTGACGTGCGGGCGTGATGGCCGGACAGTGAGAACCTCGGGCAGGAGCCCGTGCCACACGGATCAGTCGATCGTCTGGACGCGGTTGCTGCGGCCGGGCTGCACGACGTTGATGCTCTGCCCGCTGGTGTTGGCCGAGTCGAAGAACGTCTCGTGGACGTTGTTCTTCAGGAAATCGACGTGGCCGTCGGTGAAGACGAAGTTGGCGCCGGCGCGGCCGTGATTGTCGCGCGGGCCGTAGTAGCCGGGGCGTGACTGCGCGGCGTCGGCGTTCGCGGAGTTGCCGCCTCCCGCGCCGTACCACGCGTCGGTGCTGACGTCGGGGCCGAGGGTTTCATCGCCCCAGATGGGCGCGGGCTTGAGGATGACGGGCTCGTCGGTCTTGAGGCCGACGATGTAGAGGTAGCTGATGTTGTAGCTGACGACGTCCTCGCGCGAACGCGGGGCGTGGGGGATCTTGAACATTGTTGTGCCGCTCGTCAGGTTGCCCTGGCCGGGGAGGGTGACGGCGTTGAACCAGGCGTCCTCCTTGTCGGCGGGGCAGTAGAGCGTGCCGTAACCGTCGATGTAGGGCTCCATGAGCGGGACGCGGTTGCCGTTGGTGTACTGCGCGTTGTCGGGGTTGCCCAGGTGCGTGAAGCCGGAGCCGGGGCTGGAGGCGTTGGGCGCATCGCCGAGCTGGAAGAGGCTGAAGAGGCCGGCGACGCCGCCGTAGACGAACTGGCCGTCCATGTTGGCGGGGTTGTTGTACGGCGTGGAGCGCGGCATGACGGGGTACCAGTCCTTCCAGGTGCTGGCGTACTGGGTCATGCCCAGGCCCATCTGGCGGGTGTTGTTCTGGCACGCCGCGGCGCGTGCGCTCTGGCGGGCCTTGCCGAGCGCGGGGAGGAGGATTCCGACGAGGAGCGCGATGATGGCGATGACGACGAGCAGCTCGATGAGTGTGAAGGCTGGTCGTGGGAGCCTGCTGCGCGGTGTCATGGGAACTCCTGGGGGTTGGCCGCGGGCTATCGGTCCTGCACACTGATACGCAGAAGGCGTCGCGGGGAGGCACGGCCGATAGCGGAAAGTCTAAAGCTTGGCGGAGGGTGTCGCAAGGACGGGGCGGGAGTTGGGGCATGCACCGAACGCCTTGCAAATATCACGGCGATGCGTGGGCCGGGTGATTTTTCGTTGCGGCTCGGGCGTCGTCCAGTATTCTTGACGCACGCATTTCGGCTCGGCCAACCCGCGGGCACCGCGGGGTTGGTGCCGTGTCGGCACCGGCCGGGTTCACCATCGGACTCTGAGGAGAGGTTGCATGAAGTACTCGACACTGTCGGCGGCGTGGCTTGTGCTGGCGGCCGGGACGGCCCTTGGGCAGCCGGTGATCGACGGGAAGATCGACGGGGCGGACGCGGGGCTCTACGGCGCGGCCCGCTGGTTGCAGTCGAACCCGACGCTGTTCGGTGATAACAACCCGAGCGCGCAGCCGCCGTGCAGCGGCGTGGGCGGGGGGATCCGCATCGCGATCAACAACTCGAACACGGCGGGGGTGATCGGCGGGACGGAGCCCTCGAGCGGCGCCGGCGTCACGACGGGCGTGGAGATCGCGATCCCGCTGTCGCAACTGGGCAACCCCGCGGGGGCGATCCGCGTGGCGGGGTGGGTCAACGGCGGCGGGCACGACTTCCTGTCGAACCAGGTGATCGGCGGGCTGCCGGACGGGACGAACAATCTCGGCGAGCCGCGGGTGGTGGACTTCACGGCGCACAGCGGCGATCAGTTCGTCGAGGTGCCGGGCGCGGTGTCGATGTGCACGGCGACGGTGACGATGGACGGCGAGGTCGATGCGGCGTACGGCGCTGCGCTGTGGACACAGACGCTCGCGACGCAGTTCGGCGACTCGAACCTCGGCTCGATCGACTATGCCAACGGCTCGGAGATCGACGGGCTGTACGGGTTCGTGTGCAACGCGGACCTGGGCGACGGCGCGCAGGACTACCTGTTCATCGTCGTGACGGGGAACCTCGAGTCGAACTTCAACAAGCTCGACCTGTTCTTCGACACGGGCGCGGCGGGGCAGAACCAGCTCCGCGGCGACAACCCGAACGTCGATTTCAACGGGCTGAACCGCATGGGCGACGAGGGCTCGGGGAACGGGCTGAGGTTCGACGCGGGCTTCGAGTCGAGCTTCTACCTGACGTTCACGGGGGGCGGCGACCCGTACGCGACGTTCGCGAACTATGCGCAGACGCCCGCCGCGGGCGGGGGCGAGGGCGCGTTCATCGGCTCGGGCGGCGCGGGGACGAACGCGCTGGTCTCGCAGCCCTGCCCCCCCACTGTCCCGGACGTCGGGCTGGCGTACGGCTCGGAGATCGACGCGGTCTATTCGTACATGGACGTTCCGAACAACCGGCTGTACGTGCTGGTGACGGGCAACCTCAAGAGCAGCGACGAGCAGCACCGGCTGCACCTGTTCTTCGACGCGATCGCGGGCGAGGGCCAGAACGCGATGCTCGGCAACAACGTGCAGGTGGGCCTGGCGGACGGCGGCGCGGGCGTGATCAACCGGCTGGGGAACAACGGCACCGACCCGGGCCTGACGTTCGACGCCGACTTCGCGGCGGATTACTACATGGTCTTCCACTACGAGGAGGCCAACGGCTCGCGCGGCGTGCTCGACGCGGCGATCCTGCGGACCTTCGGGCGCGAGGGCACGCTGTCGGCGTCGCTCGACTACGGCATGTTCCAGGGCTCGCCGACGGGCACGCTCATCGACACGGACGGGGGCAACTTCTGCTGCACGCCGCCGCACGGCATCGAGCTGCAGACCGGTGCCGCGCCGAACATCTACACGGCGTTCGCGCCGCGTGAGTCGGGCGACGTGCTCCGCGCGTTCTACGACGCGTTCCCCGACCAGGGCGACTGGGAGACGCAGTGGGTGCCGTTCGTCACCGACCCGCTGACCGGGCCGGAGGCGGGGCTGATCCTCGCATCCATGAGCAACCGCAACATCGCGGGCGTGACGGGCGAGGACGCGAGCGGCGCGGCGACCGCGGTCGAGGGGATCGAGTTCTCGATCGATCTCGATGAGCTGGGCTGGGACGGCGTGAGCGACATCAAGCTCGCGGGCATCGTCGGCAACAGCGACACGACGTTCATGTCGAACCAGGTGATCGGGAGCCTGCCGAGCGACGCGGGGAACCTCGGCGAGCCGCGGCTGATCAACTTCGAGTTGATCGCCGGCACGCAGTACGTGGTCGTGTCGGGCGAGGGCGGCGGCCCGCAGTTCTGCGATGCGGACTGGTGCCAGGACGGGAGCGTCGGCGTGCCCGACATCTTCTGCTTCCTCTCCGACTGGTTCGCGATGGACCCCGAGGCACGGAACTACGGCGGGACGCCGGGCGTTCCGGCGATCTTCGCGTTCCTGAGCGAGTGGTTCAGCACGGGCCAGGGGCCGTGCACGCCGTAAGACGGGTCAATCGCGCTTGAGCAACTTCAAGCCCCCGTCCGAACACATCGGGCGGGGGCTTTTCATTTGGTCATCGACAAGTCAGTGCGCGACGGCGGCCTCTTCGACAGTCGCGAGGCGCAGGATCTCGGCCTGCGTCATGCGTTCGCCCTTGAGCTCGCCGGTGATGCGGCCGGCGCAGAGGACAAGCACGCGGTCGGAGAGCATGAGCAGTTCGGGCATCTCGCTGGAGACAAGGAGGACGGCCGCGCCCGCGTCGGCGGCGGCGGAGACAAGGCGGTAGACCTCGGACTTGGTGCCGACATCGATGCCGCGGGTCGGCTCGTCGAGGAGGAGGACCTTGGTCTCGGGGCCCATCCAGCGAGCGAGGAGGAGCTTCTGCTGGTTGCCGCCGGAGAGCTCGGAGGGGAGCGAGGCGGTGGAAGCGGTCTTGACCTGGAAGTCACGGAGGCGGTCGCCGACGAGCCCTCGCTCGGCCGCGACGCGGCGGAGGCCCGCACGGGCGAGGCGCGGCATGACGGGCACGGCGATGTTCTCGCCGACGCCGAGCTGGAAGAACAGGCCCTGGAGCTTGCGGTCCTCGGGCACATAACCCATGCCCGCGGCCATCGCGGCGCGGGGGCCGGTGTGACGGCGCTCGCTGATGACGCGTCCGGCGCAGGCGATGTGGCCGGTCGCTTTTCGGTCGAGGCCGAAGATCGCGTCGAGGAGTTCGGACCTGCCCGCGCCGACGAGCCCGCCGATGCCGACGACCTCGCCGGGGCGGATGCTGAGGGAGATGTCGCGGAGCTTGCCGGGCGAGGAGAGGTTGCGGACGACGAGGCCCCGGGACTCGGCGTCGGCGGCGCTCGGCTCGGCGGCGGTCGCCGTGCGCGCGGATCGAGGCGTGCCGGTGACCTTACGGCCGATCATCTGCTCGACGAGCGTGGGCTCGTCGATGTCGTTGACGTTTGAGGTGGCGACGTACTGGCCGTCGCGGAGCACCGTAACCCTGTCGCAGACGGCGAAGATCTCGCCCATACGGTGCGAGACGTAGATGAGCGTGAGGCCCTCGGAGGCGAGTTGGCGGACGATCTGCAGCAGGCGGTCGACCTCGGCGACAGCGAGGGAGCTGGTGGGCTCGTCGAGGACGATGACGCGTGCGGCGTGGCCGGAGGCGGCGTCGCCGCGGTCGTCGAGGCTCTGGGCGATCTGGACGATCTGGCGGTGGCCGGGGGATAGCGCTCCGAGCGGCGCGCGGACATCGATCGCGGGCTCCAGCCGCGCGAGCAGGCGGGCGGCGCGGCGTTCGGCCTCGCGGAAATCAACCAGGCCGAGGCGTGTCCGCGGCAGGTCGTGCAGGCAGAGGTTCTCGGCGACGGACAGGTTCGGGCACTGGGCCAGTTCCTGGTGGACGATGCGGATGCCCGCGGCGAAGGCGTCGTCGATCGAGCCGGGCTTGAGCGACTGGCCCTCCTCGCGGCTCAGGTCGCCGCCGGGGCGGGCGATCCGCACGATGCCGGAGTCCTGCCTGTGCAGGCCGGAGATGACCTTGCCGAGCGTGCTCTTGCCCGCGCCGTTCTCACCCATGAGGGCGTGGACTTCGCCCGCGCGGAAGGAGACGCTGACATCGCGCAATGCCTGCGTGATGCCGAAACGCTTGGAGATGTTGTCGGCGCGGAGGAAGACCGCCGGTTCTCCGGGCGCGGCGCGGTCGGCGGGCGTGTGCGTTGGCTCGGTCATGCGCGGTCGGTTGGTGGGATCGAGACAATGCGTCCGGCGCGGTTTCCCGCGCCGTGCGCCGGTTCGTTCATGGGCGCGGGCTCACTTGCGGCCGAGCCACTTCTCCCAGGTGTTCTCGTACTCGCCGACGTTGTCCTTGGTCACGACGGAGAGCTCGAAGTTGTTGATGACCTTCGCGGGCTTCTTGTTCTCGTGGACCTTCTCGAAGAGCATGCGGACGGTCTGGGCACCCCAGCCGTAGCAATCCTGGCCGATGAGCGCCTGGACCTGGCCGTTTCGGACGTAGACAAGCTCCTCGGGGAGGTGATCGACGGAAACGACCTTGGCCTGCTGGTAGACGCCGTCGAGCGCGTTCTTGGTGAAGAGCGGCCATCCGCCGACCATCGCCCAGCCGGAGATGTCGGGGTTCGAGGCCTGCACGCTCTGGACCTTCTGCGCGGCCTCGGCGGCGGTCTCGGCGTGGTAGTAGGTGTCCTTAATGGTGATGCCGGGGTAGTTCTTGGCCTGCTCCTTGACGCCGCGGACACGGGCCTGGAGGTTGGGCGCGTTCTGGTTGCCCGCGAGGATGGCGACAACGCCCTTCTCGCCCATGGCCTTGGCGAGTTCTTCCATTACCTTCTTGCCGGCGGCCTCGTCGTCGATGCCGTAGTAGGCGAAGCGCTTGCTGTCAGGGGAGTCGGAGTCGAACGTCGCGACCTCGATGCCCTTGTCCACCGCGGCGTCGATCGCGCTCTTGAGCAGCTTGCCGTCTGAGCAGGAGATGGAGATGCCGTCCACGCCCTGCGAGACAAGCTGCTCGAGGAACTGGGCCTGCTGCTGGGCGTCCTCGTTGTTGGGCGTTCGCCAGTTGATCTTCACCTCGACGCCGTACTTCTCCGAGAGGTCGCGGGCCATGTCCTCCGCGCCGGTGCGTGCGGCCTGGAAGACGGGGTTGGACTGGCTCTTGGCGATGACGCCGAAGACGTACGCCTTCTTGGCGGGTTGCACGGGGGTGGGCGCCCAGCCGGCGAGCACGGTCGCGGCGGTGAGGGCGGCGGTCCCGGCCAGCAGCTTGCAGAATCCTCGCTTGGTCAGCATGGTGGTTCTCCGGAGTTTTCGCGCGCGGGCGGAAAGCGTCGGCGCGGCAGAGAGTGTACCGGCACGGGGGCCGGGCGTGCCGCGATGATGGGGATTCAGGCCTGCTGCGCGGCCGCGGCGGCGTAGAGCCGGTGGCTCGTGATGTAGCCGAGGACGGCGGGCGGGAGCATCGCGGCGGCATCAGCCGGGCGGCCGTCGGCGAGCGCCCGGCGGATGGCGGTCGCGCTGGCGGGGTTGGGAACGATCGGGATAATCCGGCCGCGCCATTGCTCAAGCTCGGCATCCGACCAGAAACCGGTCGCTCGGAGGGACTGAAGAATGGTGTCGGCGGATGTATCGCCGTCGCCGCGGCCCATGACGATCGGCTCGGCGAGCTCGATGATCCGGCGCGGCTCGCGCCAGCGATGGAAGGCGGCGGCCTGGTCCGCGCCGATGAGCAGACGGAGGCGGGTGTGCGTTGAGCCGGTGCGGTTTAGCCAGTCGCGGGCGCGGGCGAGGGTGTCAACTGTGTAGCTCGGTTGATCGGGCGCGACGGCGCGATCGAGTTCGTCGGTCCAGACGGTGGCGCGTTCGACGCCCGCGAGCGCGAGGCGAAGCATGTCCAAACGCTGCGCATCGGTCGCGGCAGGGATGTCGGTCTTGTGCGGCGAACGCGCGGCAGGGACGTAGACCAGCCATGCGTTGCTACCGAGATGATCTCGCGACTCGACCTGCGCGCGGACCTGTTGCGGGAGGTCGATGTGCGCGGTGTGGGGCGGATCGAAGGTGCCGCCGAAGAAGATGACGAGCGGGACGGCCGTGGGGAGCGGGAGCGGCGTGACGGGCGCGGTGTGCGGAGGCGTCGATGCGGGCGCGGCGGGGGAGCCCCCCCACTCCTGCGCGATCGCAGCCACACGTCGGCCGACCTGCGGCAGCACGCGGTTGGCGCGGCGGACGACGCCGATGATGTGCGGCACGAGCGAGGGCTTGGTCAGCAGGCCGATCGCCGCGCGCGCGGCGTAGGTGCCGCCATCGGGCCGGACCCAGTTGATGACCTCGGCGGGGAGTGTTTCGTCGGGCGTATCGCTGACGCCGCGGACGACGGTCCATGGGACGCCGGCGGCTTCGCACGCGGCGGCGAAGGCGTGGGTTTCCATGTCCACGATCGCCGCGCCGGTGCGTTCGGCGAGGGCGCGCTTGTCGCGCGGCGTGGCGACGACGTGATCGACGGCGATGAGCGTGACGCCGCGGGGATCGGCGGTGCGGGGTGTCCACTGTGCGCCGTGCTCGTCGATGACGCGGGCGATGGGCGGGACGTCGGTCGTGTGGGAGAGCCCGCCGCACGCGCCGGCGAGGACAAAGAGCGTGCCGGGCGCGGCGCGATCAAACTCGGCCTTGGCGGCGCGGACGATTGCGTCCTTGCCGATGCCGGTCTGGACAACGCGCGTATCAGGCAGGCCGGCGCCGCGCAACTCGCGAGCGACGGCCTTGCGCTCGATCTCCATCGGGCAGAAGACGATGACGGGCATGGCGCAAGCGTATTGCGCCGGCGCGACGACAGCGGAGCGTCAGTCGAGCGGGTACATCAGCATGAGCGCGCCGGTGTCGTTCTCGCGGCCGGGGTCGAAGCGGAGGCGCTCGAGGTCGAGCGTGGGGAACTCGCGGTAGACCTCGTCGGCCTGCATGTCGGCACGGAGGACGCGGCCGTCGGGTGTGCACACGGTGTAGAGCGGCGCGGGAAGGGCGTGGCGGATATGGACAACATATTCGCGGGACTCGAGCGTGCCGAGCGAGTCCTCGGGCGTGTAGACGGGCATTGTGCGGCCGTGGCCCGCGGCCGCGCCGCCGGCGTAGAGACGCAGATCGTCACGGGCGTCAGAGGTTTGCGGCGTGATGAGGCTTCCGACGAGCGCGAAGACGCACACGCCCCCGGCGATCATGAGGGCGCGGCGGAGCCAGAGCGGCGCGGCGGGGGTGTGGGCCGAATGACGGGCCGCGGTGGATGGGTTCGCGCCGGCGGGGTCGGTCGTCGAGGTGTCCATAACCGGGTGTATCGGCAGAATCTGCCGACACTTCAGCCGGGGTTGAGAATTCGGGACGGTTCGCGGACGGGCGGGGCGGAAGCTTCGTCGCCGGCTGCGAGGGTGGGCAGAGTTCTCGGGCCGGACTTCACGGACCGGCTTCAGGCTCCTACGATCCGGTCGCTTGGCCCCGTCGTCTAGCCCGGTCTAGGACATCACCCTTTCACGGTGAGAACATGGGTTCGAATCCCATCGGGGTCATTTGAAGTCTCAGGGGCGTTGGGGGCAACCGGGAACATGTAGTACGTTTCATCGCCCGCTCATGCGGACTTTGTTCGCTCGCGGGAACATAGCGGGAGCGTTTGTATCTCTCCGCCACTACTCCCTCGACAACGAGACGAACACATGAACAAGCGACGGTCCGACGAGCCGAATCGGCCGCAGGGATCACGTTCGAACGGCCGTACGACTCGCAGCGACGCCGCTGCGCCCGGCATTGACGGCAACGCGGGCGAGCTGCACCAGGTGTCCGGCCAGGGCATCGAGAAGCTGACGACCAATCAGGGCGTGTCGATCGCGGACAATCAGAATCAGCTGAAGGCCGGGCCGCGCGGGCCGGTGCTACTCGAGGACTTCATCCTCCGCGAGAAGATCTTCCACTTCGACCACGAGCGGATCCCGGCGCGCGTGGTCCACGCGCGGGGCTCCGCGGCGCACGGGTACTTCGAGCTGACGGAGTCGCTGAAGGATGTGACGCGTGCGGACCTGTTCCAGCGGAAGGGAGAGCGGACGCCGGTGTTCGCGCGGTTCTCAACGGTCGCGGGCGGGGCGGGCTCGATCGACACGCCGCGGGACGTGCGCGGCTTCGCCGTGAAGTTCTTTACGAAGGAGGGCAACTGGGACCTTGTGGGGAACAACATCCCGGTGTTCTTCATCCACGACGCGATGAAGTTCCCCGATGTCGTGCACTCGGTGAAGATGGAGGCGGACCGGGGGTACCCGCAGGCGGCGAGCGCGCACGACACCTTCTGGGACTTTATCTCGCTGACGCCCGAATCGATGCACATGATCATGTGGAAGATGTCGGACCGCACGCTGCCGCGGTCGCTCCGGATGATCCAAGGGTTCGGCGTGCACACGTTCCGCTTTATCAACGCGGAGAAGAAGTCAACGTTCGTAAAGTTCCACTGGAAGCCGCGGCTGGGCCTGCAGTCCACGATCTGGGACGAGACCGTGAAGATCGCGGGGGCGGACCCCGACTACCACCGGCGCGACCTGTTCGAGGCAATCCAGCGCGGCGAGTTCCCGGAATGGGACCTGGGCGTGCAACTGTTCGACCAGCAGTTCGCCGATCAGTTCGAGTTTGACGTGCTCGACCCGACGAAGATCATCCCCGAGGAGGTCCTGCCGGTCCGGATCGTCGGCCGCATGGTGCTGGATCGGTGGCCGGACAACTTCTTCGCCGAGACGGAGCAGGTGGCGTTTTGCCCGGCGAACATCGTGCCGGGGATCGACTTCACCAATGACCCGCTGCTGCAGGGTCGGCTGTTCAGCTATCTTGACACGCAGCTGAAGCGGCTCGGCGGGCCGAACTTCCATCAGATCCCGATCAACCAGCCGAAGCAGTGCCCGTTCCTGAACTTCCAGCGCGACGGGCACATGCAGATCTCGAACTTCAAGGGCCGCGCGAACTACGAGCCTAACAGCTTGGCGCGGGCGGGCGAGCCCTCGGGCC
>JAEYNG010000519.1 GCA_023412695.1 Planctomycetota bacterium
CCCCCCCACTGGCGTCGCGGCGTCGCGTCGGGCTCTTGGGCTGCCGGCGCCGGTAATCTCGCCCGCGTTCGCCGCGAACGCGGACGGGGCGGCGGAGTCGAAACAATACCTGTCGCAGGTTTCATTCCGCGGCGGGAACGGCCCGATGGGCCTCGGGCGCGACAGCGACGGGCATACGGTCGTCGCGATGGTCATCACCGACAGCGTGACGGGGGACGTGCTGGTTTCGGGGACGGACTCGATGCCGGGCGGGGCGTGGACGGTCGCGGCATATCCGGGTCAGCCGGTGCTCAATGGGCCGCTCGGGAGCTCGATTGGACAGCTCACTGCGCCACTAGTGATCAGTGCGCCGGCGGTGGACCTGCTGGGGAACGTGTACTTCGTCGCGCGATGGGAAGGCGGCGAGCCGGGCGTGAAGACCGGGGTGTTCAAGGCCTCGCCGGGCGGGCCGATGGGCCACCGGGTCGAGCTGCTGCTGACGACGGGCCAGCAGATCGCAGGGGCGAACTCGGGGCGCATATACACGGTGACGGACCTTGCGCTGCGCGACGGCGACTCGATCGCGTCGGGAACGCTGCACGGGCAGCAGATTATCCAGCAGCAGTTGCCGGGGCGAGAGACCGCAGACGCCGCGAGCATCAACGCGTTCGGCGGGCTCGCGGTCAGCGCGGTGCTGACGTACGACAACGGCGCGATCGACGAGGCCTACGACGCGGTGCTGCTGCTGCTGCCGGGGGACGCTGGCCCGACGTGCGCGGCGGACTTCGACGGCAACGGCTTGGTGCAGGTGCCCGATATTTTCGCGTTCCTCAGCGCGTGGTTCGCGCAGGGTCCGGGCGCGGACTTCGACGGCAACGGCCAGGTGCAGGTGCCCGATATCTTCGCGTTCCTCAGCGCGTGGTTCGCCGGGTGCTAAGGCGCGGGGCGGGGGTCATTGCCCGCCGCCAACCGGCTCGGGCATGTCGAAGCCCTTCTGGTTGATCACGCTCCCTGACTGCAGCGACCCGTCGGGACCATAGAAGCCGATCGTCCGGACACCGTCTGCGCCGCGCTGCAGCATGTCGGCGCCGACGACCAGCACATCCGGAAAGCCGACGCCGGAGGTGAAGAAAGGCGTGCGGTCAAGCGAACGCATGCCGTAGGGGCCGGTCGCGCCGACCACGCCGACGAGCGCACCGGTGTCCTCCTCGCCGAGGCGACGCCACACGAACAGTGCGCCGAGCGTTTCCTCGTCGAGCTGCCGATCGCCGGCAATGACGCGGCCGCGGCGAACCGTGACCGGTGCGTCCTCGGGCACGACCTTCGTGTAGGCGGTGTTGATCTGGGCATTGCCGAGGACGATCACGTTGCACGCCCGGTAGGTGTCCAGCTTCGCGTTGAAGTCGTCGTCGGCGACAACGTCACACGCCCCGTTGCCGCGGTACCACCAGGTCTCGGCGATGAACCGCGCCTGGGCGAGCGAGTGGCGGTTCTCTTCCTCTGTGCCGCGGGTGGCGTAGACGATGACGAAGTTATTGTCGAAGGCCCGCTTGAATGGCCCGGGCACAGGCCGCGGTGGAGTGTTGCTCGACGCGTCCTTCCACGTCTCGCCGCTGCGCACGAGGCGGATGAGCCCCTCGCGTCCGGGCTGAAGGTTCGCAAGCTCGGCGCCGTCGATCCGCACCGTAACCCCGGGCGAAACGCCGGCCGCGGCGATGTCAAAGGCCACAACCGCGGCGTTGTCGGTTTTCGCATCGATCGTGCGGGATGAGCGGTCGATCGTCGCCTCGATGCGTGTCGGGACGAGCCGCTGCCGCTGAGACTCGACCCGCACCCAATGGAGTCGATCGCTGATCTCCGCATCGGGCGTTACAAATACGACCTGATTGACCTCGGACGGGCGCGGGATGGTGCGCGAACGGAACAACTCGAAGATCGCAGGATAATCGACGCACTCGTCCCCCCACCAGTGCCCCGCGCCCGGCTGCTCGTGATAGCCGAAGCCGGGATGGCCCGACTTCTCGAGCCGGTCCTTCATCATCCGCGCCTGCGACACCGGGACGTTGTCATCCGCATCGCCGTGCAGGATGTACACGCCGAGCGAACGATAGTTGTCCACCAGCGCGAGCGTGTCGCTGGTGCGCGTGCCGCGGTGCACCATCCCGGCGAGCGACTCGGGGCCGTTCTTGTCCCACGGGGCCTCGCCGCCGCGCTCGGTGTAGGTCCAGAACGTCGGCCAGCCGGCACTCGGGGCGATCGCAGCGAAACGGTTGGGAAAGAGCGCACCGAGCTGCCACGTCCCGTGCCCGCCCATCGAGTGGCCGGTGAGATAAACGCGGCGGGGATCGTGCGGGAATCGCTTGCCCGCGATATCGAGCACCTCGACCGCGTCGATGCGCCCCCAGTCCTCCCAGTCGAAGCCGAACGGACGACGGTTCGTCGGCGCGATGATGTGAAAGTCCTCCTTGGGCTTGTAGGCATTGGCCTGATTCGTCGCCTCGACGCTTGCACCGTGGAGTGTCAGCACGAGGCCGGTGCCCGCGCTGTCCTTCCCGGTAGCATGACGAGCCGCGAAGTACTGCAGCGAGCCGTCGATCCGGCTGAAGAACGTGTGCTTGAAGACCTCACCCGAGTCCGGCCTGCCGACGCGGATGCGCACCGGCGTGGAGGCAAGAACTTCGCTCGATCCGCCCGTGCCGCGCATCACCTGCAGGTTCAGCTCGCGCTCGCCGGGCTCGCCCCAGCTCCGACGGGTGGAGAACACGACCTTCCGCACGCTGAGCGGCGGAATGCTCGGGACCTCGCGTGCACGCGCATCGTCGCCCTCGACGACGGCGCGCAGCCCCTCGAGCGGCTCGCGCGTCGCGTTCATGACGACCACCGACCCGAACCAGTCGGACGTCTCGCCCGCTGGCGCATCGCCCAGCGTCGCGTCGGCGGTGTTCAACGCCACGCCACTCTCGGGCGCGGCGACAAGCTTCGCCTTCACGCGGCCGCGGGCCCCGCGGAAATGCAGGCAGTTCTGCCCGTTCCGCACGAACACGGGCAGGCGCACGTACCCGGTCTCGTAGGCGTCGCCGATCCGCGGGATCCCGTTGACGTAGACCATCGAGTGTCCGGACGCCTCAAGGATCATCACCTTCGCCTCGGGCGATTCGAAGTTCCAGTACAGATACCCGCCCCGCAGCGCATCGCTCACGACCCACCCGTCTGGCCGTGCGCTCGCCTCCTGCCACGCCGCGAGCGACTCGGGCCCGTCGGCGACATTGTCCCCGGCCATCGGGAAGTAGTCCTCGGTGCCGACGAGCGCCAGCGCGGCCTCGTGATGGTCCTCCCGCAGCCACGTGCGGCCGCCGCGGGTCACGTTGGGCAGCACAAGCACGTCCTTCATCACATACTCGGTCGGCGTGGACGCTGCGCCCTGCCCGCCCCCATCCTGCTGCGACGGCGACGCGGCGGTGAATGCCGCCCCCAACATCAACACGAAGACCTGCATGAACTTCATGGTCATTCCTTGGTCCTTGGTTCAAACCGCAAAGCTGTCACCGAGGCCGACTCTCACTTCGCCGCCGCCTCGTCGATGATGCGTTCCAGCACATTGTCGCCCTCGCGGGTCCAACGCCGCACGAGCTTGCCGTTCACGTGCACCGCGGGGATCAGGTTGAGCCCCATCATCCGCGCATCGTTGACGTCGCGCGACACCGCGCCCTGTGCCTCCGCGCCGTTCATCGCCGCGACGATCGCGTCCGCATCGAGTCCCAGCTCACCCGCTGCTCGCCGCGCCGCCTCCACGCCGAACCCTTTGGGGTTCTTCATCAGCCATTCCTGCATGCGCCACGCCGCGTCCGGGCCACCGACGACCGCCGCGGCCTCGGCGGCCTGCGCCGCGAGACAACTGTTCTCGAAGAACGTCTTCTGCACCGAGGGGTTGCACGCCTTGTCGAACGGGAAGTGCCGGTACACGTAGCGGATCGGCTTGCCGCCCTGCTCGACGGGCTTGGCCGCCCACTCGCGGAGCATCGCGTCGACCTTCGCGGTGTTCGACTCGAACAGGTCGCCGAACACGACGACCTCGACGCGGCCGTCTCCGTTCTTCAGCTCACGTCGCCCGACCCCGGCGTTCGGCCGCGCCGTTTCGTCACGCCAGTCGGCGATGTACTTCTCGCGGGCGAGCACCGGCCGATCGCTCGCACTTGTCGCCGGCTGCGCGCCGGAGTTCAACACGGCCTCGACCGTCCGCTCGAGCGCCCGGGCGGCCTCCCACCCCTTCAGCTCGACGCCATTGATGAACACCATCGGCGTGCCGGAGATGCCCAGCGCCTGCGCCTCATCGACATCCTGCTCAACCGATCGCAGCGTGCCCTCACCCGTCATCACGGCGATGAACACCTTCGGGTCGTAACCAAGCTGCGCGAGACCGTCATTAAGCTCCTGGTCCGTGAAGCCCCCGCCGCGGCCGAAGAGCCAGTAGTGCATCTCCCAGAAACCCTCATTGCCCTTCAGCAGGCCCGCGGCCTCGGCGGCCCGCGCCGCCCAGCAGGCGTTGGCGTGCAGTGTCTGCCCGTTGAGATATTTGTTGCACGCCGACGCCCACGGGTAATGCTTATGCGAAACAGAGACTTTGTCCGGATACTTCTGCTGCAGCGCCCGCGCCTCGTTCTCGATCCGCTTGCACTGTGTGCACTGGTAATCCGAAAAGATCACGATCCGCGCAACCGCCTGCTCCGGCCCCTCGCGGAACCGCCCCGTGAAGCCCCGCGGCCCGAAGTTCCACGTCTCCTGCGTCGGCGCGGGTTGGTTCCTCGCGGCCTTGGCCTGCTCGATCAGCGCACGCTCCGCCTCCGCCCGCGCCGCCTCGGACGCCGCGGCTTCCGCCGCGACCTTGCGGTGCTCAAACGCGCCGAGCGCGCCCGTCGCCGCGACAAAGACAGCCGTCGCGGCGAGCACGCCGCCCCTTGCCCACTTCACCGCGCCCGCACCGCTCACCATCGCCCATCTCCGCGAGAGCACCATCCCAACCTCCATACACGCGAGCATCGCGAAGTTCGCCGCGTGGCTCGCCAGACAATACCTGCACGCCTCGCCCCCGCCCGACAGCTTCGCGACGATCGCGGCGAGGAACACGATCGACGCGACGATCCCCGCCCAGACCATCGCCCGCATCGGCAAAGTGACCACGCGCCCGGCCCACAGCCACCACGCCAGCATCGCGAGGAAAAACGTGAAACCCAGGAACGACGTTGGCCACGCCGCGAACCCTGCAATCTCCGCGAGGAAGCCGGGCAGCGGGACCTTCCCCATCAGGTGATTCTCGATCGACGCGCAGCCGCTCTGCGGCCCGCACCCGGGCAGGCTCTTGCCCGAGAAATGCTGCCAGACCAACGCGCCCGACGCCCCCGCCGCAGCCGCCAGGCCCGCCGCGCCGCCCAGCCACGCCCACAGAGGCAGGCGCGCAGCGGTCTCGGCACTGGCATCGGGGCGTACCGGTTGTGGGGACCGCCGTTGGGGCACCATCCTACTCCTGGACTCGTCGCGGCATCCGCGCCCGCGATTCTACCGGTGAGGGTCTGTTCGGATGGCACGCCCCACCTATCCTTTGGCGCTTCGGGCGGGTAGCTCAGTTGGCCAGAGCATTCGCTTTACACGCGAAGGGTCCCGGGTTCGAGTCCCGGCCTGCCTATTGAATCGGGTTCGAGAGATCGCCCAATGACCGCGCGGCGGCCCCTGCTCCCTCCGGACCCTCGCAGCGCTTCCTTCTATGAACCTGCTCGACGCGCTTTACCTCCCCGCCGCCATCGCTACCGCGCCATGGTGGGCACGCAAGGCCCGCGGCGGTTGGCGCGAGCGGTTCGGGAAGTTCGCCGAGCTCCCCGCACCCGCCCCCGGGCGCAAGCGGGTCCTTCTGCATGCGGTCTCCGTCGGCGAGGTCAACACGCTCCGCGGCCTCGTCCCCCTGCTCGCGGCGAAAGCCGACGTCGTCGTGAGCGCGACCACCGACACCGGACTCGCCCGCGCCCACGATTTGTTCGCCAAGCCGGGCTCGGCCCCGCTCGCGCACGTCGTTCGTTACCCCCTCGACTTCTCCCCGGCCGTCCGACG
>JAEYNG010000520.1 GCA_023412695.1 Planctomycetota bacterium
CCACGCGCAGGCGATGTCAGCTACCAACTGCGACAGGGGCGGGCGGCCCTCGGCCGCCTCTCCCTCCAAGCTCCCTCGCGTGTTGTCGCACTCCCCCGCACCGCAGACGATCCCGTTGCATAGAAGCGAGTCCTCGATCGCGATCTTGAGGTCCGCGCAGTTAACCTGCGAGTCGCCGTTTCGGTCGCACGACATGCCCGTGAACGACACCTTTGTGCCGCCGCCGGTTGTAGAACAGTTCTCAGCGCATTCGCTGCACTCGAGAACGGCCATGATCTCGCAGGCCGTGAGTTCGCGGCCAAGCAACGACTCCAGCCCGTCGATCAGCTCCGCGCAGTCGGCCGTGGGCATGCACTCCTCGGCGAACTCGCACATAGCTGCAACGAGCACGTCGAACTCCAGTGTGCACCCGCTGCACAGGATCAGCGATGATTCCTCGCACGTAGTCAGTGGACGACCCAGCATGTCGCCGACGAGGTCTACAAGGTCGTCACAATCCATCCCTGGCACGCATTCATGGGCAAAGTCGCACATCGCCCCGATAAGCGTGGCCGGATCGTCGCTCGCGCAGCCGCTGCAGATTATGAGCACCGCGATCTCGCACGTGGACGGCACGCGACCTAGCAGCCCGCCAAGCTCATCAATGAGCTCCTCACACTCTTTCTCACCGCCGCACTCGTGCCCGAACTCACAGATCAGATCCTGCAGGCCGGCCGAATCTGGCACGCAGCCGTTGCAGCACGAACAAATATTGATCTGGGCGATCTCGCAGTCGGTGAGCGGACGGCCGAGCGCACTTTCAAGTGCATTCTCGTAGTCGCCGCAGGTCGGCGACGTCGGTAGCGACAGGCAGCCTGCACACTGCAGCAGCCCAAGCAGCTCACAAATCGTTACCTCGGTACCCGCTTCTTTGAACACGTCCTCGGCCGCTTCGGCCAGATCACTGCACGTGAGCCCGTCGACGCAATCGAGATTCTGGCCGACCGAATACGCCCCGCACAACACCGAGAGTGCTTGGCCGCGATTGAAAACGAGCTGCTGGTTAAGCGTCGTACACTCACCCTCGTCATAGCACGGGCAGCCTCCGCCAAGGATTGCCATCGCCATTCTGCTAACTGCGTTGTCGCCGGCCGGTATGCAGCTGTCGTCCGCGAGCAGAAGGTCACAGACGCAGCTAAAGCACGGAAGCGTGCCATACGGGCTCACCGAGGGCTGGGCCCTCGCGGCCGTAGTGGCGAAACAGATGGAGGCAGTCACGGCTAGGGCAACGACCATGGCCATTGAGAATGGCGACCGAGTTTGCGCACCAATCATGTATCCGGCTCCCATTTAGGTGCATGACTGCACACAAGGACGTCGCTATACCGAGCCCTAGTCCGCTCTATCCGCAGCCTTGTTGCGTCTACTTCCGTGCAACCAGCGACCGGCGCTGCTCGCCTTGCAAGATGAGAACGCCTTCGTCATCGCGTCATGCGAAGTGCGGAACATGACGAGTACCGATCCGTCTGTCAAGTCTCCAACCTTCTGGTCAGTCTGCGAGGTGAGTTTTCCACATGCATGCAACGCCAAACCCCCGCATCCAGTGAATCACGGGCCGGCCAGTTCCTCAGAACGGTGGATTTTTGCTCGCAAATCCACCGTTCTGAGGAACGATCGCGTTGCATTGACAGAATCCGTGACCGTGGTAGGCTGCCGGGCAGAGCGGCCTCTGCGGGTCTTACGGAGAGGTCGCCGGATTCGATGCACAAAGGAGATCGACAATGCCTGGATTTCTTGGCGTCGCCGCGTTCGTCGTCAGCAGCTCGATGGTCTCGCCGTCGGCGTTTACACCTCCCTCCGAGGCGAGCCTGTTCTCCCCGGCAGGGCTCATGCTCCAGGCCGGATTGACACCCGCTACGCTTGCGGCCGCCGGTGTCGGGGACGAGGGGATCGAGAGCTGTTTCAGCGAAATTAGTGGTTCCGGTGCCTGCACCACTTTTCACACACTCTTTATGACGCTTGCCGCCGCGGAGACGCCCCAAGCGCGCTCTGACGCCGCGGCGGCGATCGAGGCGGCCCGGCTGAGATTGAGAGAGGACCTCTTTGCAGTGCTGCCCTCAGAATGCGAGAGCCTCGCGGTGACGATAGCCGCGGGCACTGTCCACGGACTTCCAACGGATGTCGCTGCGGCGGTGTGTTCAGGGGGCAATGCGGCGGACGCTGGCCGGGTCAAACGGCTCTTGATCGCCGAGCAGCGAGCACACCGGATGGGGCGGCAAGTCGATGAGCGGATCTCAGGCGAGCTCGCCGCCCTCCGTGCGCTACCGGTGGCGGTCGCCGCCCGATCGAACCTCGCGGCCAACCTAGCGGAGGTTGATGCCGCCTTTGCCGACGCATGGAGGTCCGAGATCCCGCCGCACTGACTCGGTGTTGATTCTCTGACACTCGGGCCGGGTTTTCGACCTCCGAAGATGCGGTGGTTACGCGTGTGCTGACTGCACACTCTAACGACAGGATTGAGAAGGCCATGAGACGGTTTCGGTCGGTCTTCGTCGCATTCGTACTCGTGCTCGTGGGGCCGGTGATCGGTGCGCAGCAGTCGCGTCCCAGAGATGAACTCCACCTCCCCTCCGGCCCTATCGACCTCGCCCGCCTCGTCGATCTCGCCTCGCAGCGTCTCTCGCTCCGCATTACCTACGACGACGCCGCGCTCAAGTCCAAGGCCACCCTCCGCCTCCCGACATCGCTGAGTGACCAGGAGCTCTGGGACCTCACCAACCGCCTGCTCGCCGAGCAGGGGCTCGTCACCGCGCGGCTCGGCGGCGGCAGTGACCCGGCGATCGCTGTCGTGAAGATGGCCATCGCCGCGCAGCTCATGCAGGCCGAACCCTTCGTCGCCAATGCTGCGGCGGCGCCCAACGCGTCAGATCAGAGCGGCCGCACAATCAATGCCGCGGACCCGGGCATCAATCCGGCTGACCCGTCCACGCCTGCTGCCCCGGTCAACAACGCTGACCCTGCCGTCGACAATGCCGAGTCTGTGCCTCCATCGCCAGCCTCTTCCCACTACCTCCCCAGCTTCCGCAAGCTCGCCGTTCGCGTCACCAACATCTCTCCCAAGGACGCCGCCGCCGCCATCTCGCCTCACCTCTCCAAGCCCGGCGGGTCGGTCGTCGACGAGCCAGCGAGCCGCACGCTCATCATCGCCGACTTCCGCCCGCACGCTGAGGCCGCGGCCAAGGCCGCCCTCGCACTCGATGCCCCGACGCCCGAAATTCGAATCATCGAGTACGCCTGCCGCAACATCGCCGCGGCGCAGCTCGTCACGCTTGCATCACAAGTTGCGGCCAAGCGCGAGGCGCTCGGTGGTGCGAGCTCCGTCGCTTCATCTAAGGATGCAACCAAAGCAGCGGGCGAGTTGATTACCTCGCCCGGCGGCCGCGGCGTGCTGATCGTCGCGCCTGCTAATCGGGTGGACGAATGGCTCGCCGTGCTCGGCCAACTCGACCAGCGCGAGGCCATCGAAACCCGGCGCTACCCCGCGGGTTCGCTCGGCGCGACGGAGGCCGCCCGCCTGCTCGAACAGACCATCGCCGCGAGCCGCGCGGCCGAGCCCGCCGGCGCGGTCGCCGATGATCGCTGGTCCGCCGTCGCCGATGAATCAACCGGGACGGTGCTGATCACCGGCACACCGTCGCAGCACGGGCTGGCCGAACAAACGCTCGCAGGTCTGGCCGCGGCCCCGCCGGCCTCGCGCCGCCCGCTCAAGGCCTTCGTCCTCAAGCACCGCAGCGTGCGCGAGGTGATCGGCATCATTGACCGGCTCATCGATGTCGGCATGCTCGACGGGGCGGGCGCCGACGAAG
>JAEYNG010000521.1 GCA_023412695.1 Planctomycetota bacterium
GCCAGATACGTTGTCGCGGTCGCGCCCGCGCCGAGTTCACGAACGATTCGGTACCGTCCGTCCACGAGTTCCCCGGGCTTGAGTCCATGAGACGGCATTGTTGCCGACTCCTCGTCCGACTTGCGCGCCGCCAGGATCAGATCGAGAACCTGCCGAGAGGTGGGGCGTGCCCGCTCATCTGCAAGTAGGCAACGAGAGATCGTATCGGACCAGAGCTTAAAGAACGTGTCTGACCAGCCAATCGGAGCCACATCCGGGAGTGGATTGGAGCTCTCGTCGGGCTCTGTGCCCGTCGCCCAATACGACAACGAAGCCGCGAGGCCGTACACATCGCTTGCTGGTACGGCGAACGCGAGGTCGACCCTGCACTCAGGGGCTCGGTAGTAATCCTCCGGTAGCAACTCCCCGCCCACATCCGCGATGGTCTGCCGACCATCCAACCTAGAAATGCCAAAGTCGCCAAACACTATCTTATTGTCTGGGGTGATGTACACGCGGTCGGGCGTAAGGGCGCGATGCACCACCCCTGCAGCGTGTACATCTGCGAGCGCCTCGAATGCACGCAGAAGAATGTCGCGGATCTTGCCGACAGAGGGAATCACGGAAAGTGGCCGAACAGCGAACGGTAGCCCAAGTGGCGATCGCCGCCGGGTTCGTCCAGAGCTTGGTCCGGAGCATGCCGCGCTGCGAATCGTCCCAGGAGCTACACCCACTCGGGCTCCGTCCCCTGACGGCACGCGGTACGAGTCTGCGTCTGGCATAGCCAATAGTGCCGCCCCACAGTGCTGCGGTCACGCATGCATCCACCAAGCAGTGATTCACGGGGTTAGGACGGTCGGCCGCTGAATGTCCGTGGCTTCCTCGCTGACGCGCATTGGTGCTCATCAATCAGCCCGATAACTCGACCAATCCGAACAGCGAACAACGCGAGAATGGCTGCGTGACCGCAGCGACAACATCGGCATGGACACCCTCGAATCGATTTCCCGAGAACAGCTGTACGAGGCCGTTTGGTCGACGCCCATTGTCGTGCTGTCCAAGAGATATGGGCTGTCCGATGTGGGCTTGGCGAAAGTCTGTCGGCGGTACCAAGTGCCACGGCCCGGAAGGGGCTATTGGGCGAAGCTCAGGAGCGGATGGCCGGAGCCAAAGACCCCGCTTCCGGCGGTTACGGATCCCAAGCTCCAGGTTGTCTCGCTGGCCGAGTTGCCGCCAGAGGTGGACTTGCCCGAAGAGCGGTTGGCCGAAGACAACGAGGTTCATGATCTCATCAAGGAGGAAATGGGTCGGGAGCCGATCGCGGTTCCAGCCAGTCTCCGGAGTCCGCACCCCATTGTCGCCGCTGCGTTCACTGATGACGACTGAGCGACAAGGAAGCCCGCGCGGCGCAAGTCCCCCGAGGATGGTCCGCGGTCACTCGGGCGCACCGCGAAACTGTGGCCCGAGCGGCACGATCCTGCGCAGGTCGTAGCGCGAGCGAACGAGTTTTTGGTGCAACACCAGAAGGCGGCTTGGTTGGAATGGGAACATTTTTCCCGTACCGTCTCTGAGCCTGTACCTCGTGGCATTTCGCGTGCGCGCACATCGGGATTTCGATATCCCGTCGTCAAAATGATCGTCTCCCTCAACCCAACCGTGGTCGTTGTTGCTCACGAGCCGTGGGTAGCATCGACGACTTTGCAAGGGCCGGAGACGATACCACCCGACAGTACGCCGTCCGAATGCTGGCTTGTCCGACTGGCTGATGGGTATTCCTATGGCCGGTTTGTTCCTTCGTCTGCCTCGCTGTCGTAGTTCTCCCCCGATCTAAACCGTGGTCCAGTCGAACTTGCAGGCCCAAATGACCAAACTGCGGACATTGATCTGCCATGGGGGGTGCTCCATTTGGTTCGTGCCGAGGATGGTTGGCGGGTAGAGTGCGAAGTAACGCATGGCGGAAAATGAGTGCCCGCCGCTCATCGCTCCCTACTCCACCCCATGCCGAATCCGCCACACCTCCGCCTCATGCTCCCGGAGCCGCTTGTCCCACCACTCCCGGTAGAGAGCACGGGCGCGGGCGTGGAGGGTGACGGCCACCGGGCACGGCCCCTCGCCCCACAGTTCGTTCAAGTGGTCGGCGAGGAGGCGAAGCACCATGCCCACGGGGAGCGTTCCGCCCCGGAGGTAGAAGTCGGCAAGCCCGATGCGCCGGAACTCCTCCTCCGCCGCATTGGGGATCGGGTCAAGCAACGTCTCCGCCAGAAACGCCGCGTGTTTCGGGCAGTAGTGCGCGGCGCAAGCGTCGAAGACTTCGGAGCGGACACGATCGCGCGTGGTGGTTGCGATCAACGGCCACCTCCCGGCAGAGTCACGCCATACCGCGCAGCGGCCCGACGTGCGGCTTCGGCCCCGTGCCGGCAAGTGAAGCCGCCAAGGAAGTCTTTGCCCACGTGACGGTCGTGAAGCGGAAGTAGGTTGGGCACTCGGCGGCGCAGGTTCACGACAGCCGCCGGACGAGGATGTCCAGAGGGGCCAGCAGCAGGGCGAGGGCGAGCAGCCATGGCCACAGGCGGACCTGCTCGGTGCTCTTGCGGTCGCTGAGCACCATGCGTGCGTCGCCGGTGCGGGCGACCTCGCCCGCCTTGGCCGCGCGGAGCTGGTCGAGCGTCGCCGCGCCGACGCCCAGCGTGCGGAACTCGGGCGAGAAGGATTCGACGTAGCCGAATGGCACCGCCGCGCTCTCGGCGTCGGGCAAGCCGCTCGCGGGCGGGAGGCGCCACGCAAACTGGTGCGAGCGGCCGTACTCGCCCCGCGGCACAACGGCCGTGTACAGGCCGGGCGCCTCGCGCGTAACGGGGATAGAGACCGGTGCGGCCTGCGCGTCGAACGCGGTGAGCGCGAGCTGGCGATCGGTCACGAAGTTCCCCGAGTTATCGCGGACGTCCGCCGCGAGCCGCACACCGTCGCCGTGCGGCTCCTGCGAGAGCTCAACGGAGACGTCGCTCATGAGGTCGCGCCCGGCGACGCTGCGGACGAGCTGCGCCCAGAACTTGGCGAAGCCTTCCCAGCGGATCCAGTCTTCGGCCCAGCGCGGCTTGGTGTCGGATGTGAACGCCGCGGTGCGGCCGAGGCCGGTGCGCCACTTGGCGAGGATCGGGTCGCCCGCGTCCGAGATGAGGATCGTCTTGGCGGTGTCCCGCGGCGAGGTTGCGACGTACCCGCCGAGCGGCGGCAGGTCGTCGGCGTCGAGTTCGAGCAGGGACTCGTCGTCGGTCACGAGCGAGGTGAGCACGAGCCGCTCGACGAGCATGCTGTTCGATGCACGCAGCGCTTCGCGCGTGAAGATCTGCGGGATGCTGTAGAAGTCGTTGGTGAAGTAGGTGCGGCCCCCGCCCGCCGCGGCGATCTGTTCGAGCAGCTGCACGTCCGCGCCATCGCCGATGCCGACGGTGGAGATGGTGACGCCCTCGGCGGCCATCATCCCGGCGATGTCGGGGTAGCCGAAGCCCTCGGTCTGGCCATCGGAGAGGATGATGACGTGCTTCTTCCGCGCGTTGCTCTCCTGGAGCATCAGGCGGGCTTCTTCCATCGCGGGGTAGAGGAACGTGCCGCCGCCGGCGTCGAGTGAGGCGATGTGGTTGTGCACGGTCGCCTGGTCACCGGCGGAGGTGATCGGCAGGACGATCTGCGCCTCGCTGTCGAAGCCGACGACTGCGATCTGGTCGCGCGGGTTGATCGCCTGCGCCGTGGCGACCGCTGCGCGCTTGGCGAGCTGGATCTTCACGCCGTCCATGCTCCCGGACTTGTCCATGACGAGGACGATGGCGATCGACGGCCGGTTGAGGTCCTTCTGGATCGGCATCAGAACCGGCAGGACATCTTCGATCGGCGTGTTGAAGTAACCGCCGAGGCCGAAGCTCTGGTCGCCGCCGAGCATGACGAACCCACCGCCAAAGTCCTGCACGTACGTACGGATCATCTGCATCTGCCGCATCGTCAGCCGGTCGGCGGGGACGTTCGAGAGGATGAACGCGTCGTAGCCGAGCAGGTCGTCGAGCGTCCGCGGCACGCCGGAGGCCGGGCGAGAATCAACCTGGATGCCCTCAAGTCCCAGCGCGCTGCTGAGGTACGACTGCTGCGCCTCGTCTGAGTCAACATACAGCACGCGCATCTCGCCGGGGACGACCGCGACCGCCTTGACACGGTTGTTTTCGACGCGCGTGTCCTGCTCGGCACGCACGGCGACGTCGATCGTGTGGAAGCCCTTGTCGCGGAAGAACAGCCTCGGGATGGCCATCGGGTTGTCACCGGGCTTAAGCTGTCGCGACTCCTCGGCGATCGCAAAGCCGTCGCGATAGACGACGATGCGTGCGGGCGTCGCGACGGTGCTGGCGATCCGCAGGTTCGCCGAGAACCCCTGGTTCACGCGGATGCCCGGCGGGAGGGTGAGCTCGACCGCCGCAACTTCCGGCCCGGAGGGCTTGTCGAGGGCGACGGTGTGGAGGAGGCACTTGGCCGCCGCGGCGGCGTCAAGGGCTTCATTCCAGTCCCCGCGGTTGAAGTTCGCGTCGGTAAGAATGTAGATCGTGCGGGCCTCGCCGACGTCGCCCGTGTTCATGGCGAGGCGGATCGCACCCTGTGCATCGGTCTGCTCGCCAACAACCTCGCTCCGAAACCCTTCCAACGCGTCGATGCGCTTGCGGAGCGTGTCGCGGTCGGATTCCGACATGCCGTCGGCCGCGAGTTTGGCGAGCTCGGTGTTGAGCGTGGTGACAAGGCTTTCGTGCTGGATGAGGTCGCGGTCGGCGTCGGACCAGCCGTCCCAGTCGTTCAGTCGTTCCGCGATGATGCGGGCCTGCTCGGCGAAGAGGATGACACTCGCGCGGTGGCCCTTGCCCGTAGCCTCGCGTGCGAGACGGTCGATGTCGGCCATGCCGCTTTCGAGATTCTCCTTCGAGACGCTACGCGAGACGTCGAGCAGGAAGAGCACGTGCTGTGAGCTGGATTGCCGGATGAACGCGGGGCGCGACAGCGCGGCGAGCAGGCAGAGGACCATCGCCAGACGCAGGCCGAGGCTGACCCAGCGGCCGGACGGGCCCATCTGGGCGTAGCTGCGCCGCCAGAACCACCACAGCCACAGCAGCAGTGGGGGGAGGGCGAACCAGATCCAGGCGGCCTCAAGGCGCATCGATTACTCCGTCCACCGGAAGTGGTACGTCAACCACTCAAAGACCACGGCGACCGACGCGATCAACGCCAGCATCAACCACGGCATCCCCCCCAGCAGGCGACGCGAGAGGCCCAGCTTTGTCGCGGCGTCCTCCGCGGGTGACTCCGGTGCGAGGCGAGATTCGGACGCGTCGCCGATGTTGATGGCGGCGAAGCTCGTTTCGTCCCCCGCCTCCACTCGCACGACGCCGGCCCGGCCGGTGTCGGCGTACGCGAACAGGCCGTCAGCGACGGGCGTTGCTGTTTCCTCCGTCTTGCCGTCGCGGCGAGTGACGACCTTCGCATCCGTGACGGCAAGCGGGAGCGGTCGAAGCGGGCGGATCGTTTCGCCGATCTGGTAGCTCGAACGCAGCCGCGATGGTGCGTCGGTGTGCATGTACGACACGGCGTTTCGCAGGAGCAGCGGGAACGCGTTGCGGAAGGGCAGGTCGCTATCCAATACGTCGAAGGCGACCAGCAGCGTTTGGCGCTGCGGCTGCTCAACAAGGGCGACGAGTGGCTCGCCGTCGTCGGCGCTTGCGAGGACGAGCGCGGGCTGCTTGAGCGTCAACCGTGCCGCCTTGGCCAGTCGCGACCCCTGAAGTGTGATGTGCTGCAGGATCGTGTGCGGCTTGGGTGCGAGGTGGATCTGCGGCGCGACGATCGGCTCGCCGCTGACGCCCCCAAGCACGGGCGGGCACGCGTTCACGACGACGAATCGGCCCTCCGCCGGGAACTGCTCCGGTGTCCAGCCGTTGAAGATGACCAGATCCGGACGCCTGAGCGAACCGCCCGCTGTCGCGGCGGCCGCGGCCTGAGCGTATTGCTCCGGTGCGAGTGTCAGGCTTTCCTCCGGCCAGATGAGCGGGGTCATCGAGGCAAGGGCCTGCTCAAAGAAGAACGCGCTCTCCTTCGGCGTTACGAGCCAGACAACCGCCGGGCGGATCGGTTCGAGGATCGCGAACGCCTCATTATCAAGGGCGAGCGCATCCGTGCGGTCGAGCGATGCCCGCAGTACGCCGCCATCCGGCGCATCGATGACGATGGACTTCTCCCACGTCGCCCCGGGCTCGGCTTTCACCAGCTCCACCGAGTCGGTGCTGCCGTCGATCTCGAGCACGAGCTGGGTGTCGAGCGGCTGATCCGAGTCGTTCACGACGCTCACAAGGGCGTCGTAGTTGCTGTTCTGGCGGTGCGGTCGGACGGCGAGGTGGCCGATGCCCGCGTTGTCGCGCGTCTTGCCGATGGGCCAGTGGATGATCCGGTTGTCGGTCGCGGCCAGCGATGCGACCTTTCCCGCCGCGCCGTCGGAGATGACGACGATGCACGGATCGGTCCTGCCGGCGGCGAGCTGGCCCGCGAGGCGAACGGCCTCCTCCAGCCCCGCGCTCCCGGCGAATGGGGCGAGCGCATCGGCCGCCTTGCGAAGGGCGGCGGAGTCGAACGTCCACGGCTGGACGACCCGCGGCTGTCGCGCGGCCTCGATGAGCAGCCATTCGTCGCTGACGGGCCGGCCGCCGCTGATCGCCTCAATCGCCGTCTTCGCGAGCTCGAATCGCGTCCGCCCTTCAAGGTCAGCCTCGACCGTCTGCATGCTCGCGGAGTTGTCGATCACGATCGCGATCGCCCGTGGCTTGATCTTCCCGAGTGAGAAGATCGGGTTGCCCAGGGCGAGGATGAGACAGCCGACGATCGCCAGCCACAGCAGCATCGAGAGCAGCCGCTTCAGGCGGTCGAACAATGAGTGCACACGCGTTTTGCCCGCGAGCGCGAGCCAGAACTCGAGCACGGGCACGGTTGCCGAGCGACGCTTGATCTTCAGGAGGTAGAGCGCGACCACCGCGCCGGCGATGACCAAAAACCATAGCGCGGCGGGGGCGAGCAGCGTCATGCCAGCAGCCTCCCGTGCTGGAGGACGTGCCGCACGAACTCGTCGAACTCCGTGTCGGTGTATGTCAGATCGAAGCCGATGCCCGAGCCCAGCGCGTAGCGCTTAAGGTCGGTCGTGAACGACTCGAACGCGGCCTTGTACCGCTTCAGCATCGAGTCGGTGATCGTGAGGTTCTGCTGCGCGCCGGTTTCGGCATCGTGCAGCCGCAGCTCGCCCCGGAGCGGCGGGTTGCGCTCCCACGGCGAGACGACCTGCACGACGTGGATTTGGTGCTTGGCGAAGCGGAGGCGGTCGAGCCCCGCGCGGGCCTGCTGCAGCCCGTAGAAGTCCGAGATCAGCACGACGATGCCCGGCCGCCGCACGCGCGAGGCAAACATCTGCGCGGTCTTCTCGAAGCCCGTCAGGTCGCCCGTGGGCAACTCCTCAAGGAACCGCATGAGTCGCAAGGCCTGCCCCTTGCCGCGGAGACGTTCCATTCCCTGTCGCAGGTCCGTGTCGAAGGGCACGACGCTCGCGCTGTCCATGTTCGACAGTCCGATGTACGCCAGCGCGGCGGCGATCCGGCGGGCGTGGTCGAACTTGTTGGGCTCGCCGAAGTCCATCGATCCGCTGCGGTCGAGCAGCACCCAGAGGTCAAGCTCCTCCTCCTGCCGGTAGAGCTTGATGTACAGCTCGCCGAGTCGCGCGTACGCCATCCAGTCCACCGTGCGCGGGTCGTCGCCGGGGGAGTACTCGCGGAAGTCCTTGAACTCGATGCTCGCGCCCTTCTTAATGCTCGGGCG
>JAEYNG010000159.1 GCA_023412695.1 Planctomycetota bacterium
CCCGGCCTATGCGACCCCTCCCGCCCGCGGGGTTCCCCCCCGCGACCCCTCCCCCGTCCCCGCCCTCGAATCGGCATCGGATCAACAGACCAGAGCCCTCGATGACGGGCCTAGTACTTTCGGACCGCGCGGCCTCTGCGCTTCAATGCGCAAGATCGTGGCGCAGTTTGTGCGCTTCCACCCGCAACCCGCCCCGATCAGACGCGGAACTGCTTGATCTCTTCATACGCCTGCGTGAGCTTGTTCCGGACCGACACCAGCATGCGGAACGCCGTGTCCGCCTTCTGCGTCGCAAGCAGCACGCCCTCGACATCCCCCCGCTTCCCGGTGTTCAGGTCCTCGATCGCCGTCGTCGCCTCGGCCTGAAGCTTGTTCACCTGCTTGATGTTCTCCATCAGCAGGTCCTTGAACGACGGGGCGTTCGGATCGGGCTTGACGCCCCCCGCCATCGGCTGCGGGCGCGGGAAACCGGCCGGGTTCACCCCGGAGTTCTGTCCAATGAGTCCGAGCGGATCAGCCATGATCCAAGTCTCCCGTCCAATCATCACGCGATCAATCGCAGCGCCTGCGTCATCATCGCCTTGCTGGCCTCCGCCGCGGCGAGATTGGCTTCGTAGGCGCGCATCGCGTCATACGCATTCAACTGTTCGAACACCGGGTTGATGTTCGGGTACTTCACATACCCAGCCTCGTCCGCGAGCGGATTCCCCGGCTCGTAACGCGGCTGGAACGAGTGGTCGCGGCCCATCGCCCCGCCCCGAACCCCCAACTGCTGACCGCCGGTGGACCGGGCCATCGGCGAACCGGGGGCCACGTAGACCTCCCGCCGGGCGTAGGGCACGTTCCGGCCGAGCGCGTCGGTGAACGTCGCGGCGTTGGCGATGTTGGCCGTATAGGCCTCCAACCGCGTCCGCTGAACGATCATGCCGCTCGTGGAGATGTCCAGTGCACCGAACATGGGGGGTCAAGGCTCCGGGTCAGACACGCTCGGCGATTGCCATGCGCATCAGGTCGTGACGGCTCTTGAGCAAATCCGAGGCCACTCGGAATGCCGCCAGATTCTCCGCTTGGTCGGCCATCAGCTCCTCGACGCCGCGGTTGTTGCGGTCATGGAAGAGGATGTTGCGCGATGGATCCTGCGCCCGGGGGGTCAGCGTCAGGGAGCCGTCCGCGTTCTGACGGATCTGCGGTGTCTCCCGGATCTCCAGCGGGCCGGTCGTGCCGGTGGTCGCCCGCCGGCGATCAACGGCATCCGCCAACGCACGCTGGAACGCGCCCGGATCAACGTCAGTCTGCTGAAAGTCCGGCGTGCTGATGTTCGCGATGTTGTGCGCGATCATCCGCTGGCGCGCGCCCGTGAACCGGACCATCGCTTCCAGCGTCGGCGTCGCGCCGTCATGGATGAGGTCACTGATCAGCATCGTCCGCCTCCGAGCAAAGCGCGGGCCACCCGGATCACAGTGTCTGCTCGACCAACTGCTGCTGCTTCCACTTCTTGAGCTTGAGCCCGAGTGTCCGCACACCGATGCCCAGCGCCTGCGCCGTCCGCTGGCGGTGACCGTTAAACTTGTTCAGCGTGCGGATGATCGCGTCGCGCTCGATGTCCTCGAGCTGCCGCCCGTCGAACGGGATCAGCCCGCTGTCGGACTGCCCCGACGGGATTGGCGGGGCCGAGATGCCCGGCACCACCTTCACTTCCAGCGCGTTGGTCGCCATCGCGTCCGCCGGCAGCAGCCACGGCTCGATCATCGAACGCTCGATCACCTCGCCCTTGCACAGGACCGCGGCCCGCTCGCAGACGTTCTGCACCTCGCGCACGTTGCCCGGCCAGGTGTAGCTCCGCAGCACCGCCATCGCGTCCTCGCTGATGCGGCGGGGGATCTTCCCCTCGCGCTGCGCCGTCAGGTTCAGGAAGTGATTGACCAGCGCGGGCACATCCTCCAGCCGGTCGCGCAGCGGCGGCAGGTGCACCGGGAGCACGTTGAGCCGGAAGAACAGGTCCTGGCGGAACTCGCCCCGCGCGACCGACCGCGGCAGGTCGCGGTTGCTCGTCGCGACCACGCGCACATCGACACCGATCGTCATGCTCGAGCCGACCCGCTCGAACGCCCGCTCCTGCAGCACCCGGAGCAGCTTGGCCTGCACCTGCGGCGAGATCTCGGAGATCTCATCAAGCAGCAGCGTGCCGCGGTCCGCGAGCTCGAAGCGGCCCTTGCGCAGCCGCTCGGCCCCGGTGAACGCGCCGCGCTCGTGTCCGAAGAGCTCGCTCTCGAGCAGCGACTCCGACAGCGCGGCGCAGTTGACCGCCAGGAACGGCTCGCCAGCGCGCGGGCTGAGCTCGTGGACCGCCCGCGCGACGACCTCCTTGCCCGTGCCCGACTCGCCGCAGATCAGCACGGTGCCGTGCGACTCCGCGACCGCCAGCACCTGCTGCCGCACGCGGCGCATCGCCGGCGAATCGCCGACCAGCCGGCCGAGCCCCGTGAGCCCGGGGCCCGCGACCGCCGGCCGCGCACCCTCGGCGTTCGTGCGGAGCACCGCGTTCTCCCGCACGAGCTTCGCGTGGTCGATCGCCCGCTTCACGGCGACGATCAGCTCATCGCCCTCGAACGGCTTGGTGATGTAGTCGAACGCGCCGGCCTTGATCGCCTGCACCGCCGTGTCGACCGCGCCGTACGCGGTCATCACGACAAACGGGAGCGTGTCGTCGATATCGCGCCCGCGCTGCACGAGCTCGATCCCGGTCATCCCCGGCATGCGCAGGTCCGTCACCACGGCGTCCGGCCGGCGGCGGGCGATCGTCTCGAGCGCGG
>JAEYNG010000229.1 GCA_023412695.1 Planctomycetota bacterium
GCCTTCTGGTGGCAGTGCCCGTGCAGCAGCACGCTCTCGGGCGAGCCTGCTGCATCAATCTGCGGCGACTTCGGGTGCCGGTCCCAATCCCGATCGATGAAGTCCTCGATCAACAACGACCGATCCGCCAGTGCCCGCCGCTGCTCGATCGGCGTCTTCAACTTGAGCTGCAGCCAGTCATCCTTCACCGCACTCAGGCACGACGGCTCACAGAACACCACGGCCCGCACGCGCGGATCGCCCATCGCCGGCCGCAGCAGCGAAAGCGTCGTGTCGATCGCCTCCTGCGCATCGGCCAGCAGGCCGGTTGAGATCATCGCCCGTCCGCAGCACCCCACGCCGAACCCTGCCGCTGCGACCACACCCCCCTCCTCCGGCATCAACTCAACTGTGTACCCAAGCGCCTCGAGCACGCGGATCGACGCAATCCCGATCCGTGGCTCGTTGTACGCCGTGAAACAGTCCGCAAACAGCACCACCCGCGGCGAGTCCTCACGCTCTATACGCCGCTTCTTGTGCTCCGCGAACCACGAGTAGAGCGACCGCTCGAACGGCGGCACATCGCGCCGAGGATCGATCCCCATCACGCGCCGCATCATCCATTTCGTCACGGCCAGCCTGTTCACCCAGTTCGCCAGCCCGGGCGTCATCGAGCCGAGCCGGTTCAGCACGCGCACGTGCCCGAACATCCGCGCGGTGAGCGTTGGCCCACCCTTCCGCGCGTACCGCTGCGCCGTGTACTCCGCCTTCAGCCTCGCGATGTCCACGTTGCTCGGGCACTCGCTCTTGCACGCCTTGCACGACAGGCACAGGTTCAGCGTCTCGATCGTGCCGGGGTCGTCGAAGTTCGGCTTACCGCTCGTCCCGGCTCCCTCGCCAAACTGGCCCGAGATCGCCAGCCGCAGCGCGTTTCCGCGGCCGCGGGTCGAGTGCCGCTCGTTCATCGTCCCCATGTACGACGGACACATTGTCCCGCCGCTGCGCTTGCGGCACACCCCCGCGCCGTTGCACTGCTCCGCAGCGCCCAGCAGGCCGTGCTGATCCGAAAAGTCGAAGTAGGTCGTGACGCCCTGATCGAGCGTCCGGCCGGAGTGGTGATCGTCGTGGACGTGCTCTGCGTCTAGCCGCAGGTTCGCCGCGATCGACTCGACCGGCCCCGGCGCCACGATGTTGCCGGGGTTGAACAGGCCGTGCGGATCGAACAGCACCTTCACGCGCCGGAAAGCGGTCATAAGCTCCGGCCCGAAGAACCGTTCCAGCAGCGGCCCTCGCACGCGCCCGTCCCCGTGCTCGCCGGACATGATCCCCCCGCACGCCCGCGCCAAATCAGCGACCTCAACCGCGATCGCGATCATCCGCTCGCGGTCGTCCGGCCGGTGCAGGTCGATCATCGGCCGGATGTGCAGCACACCGACGCTCGCGTGCGCCCAGTACGCCGCGATCGTCCCGTGCCGGCCGACGATCTTCTTGAACTCGTGCACGAACTCGCCCAGCCGCTCCACCGGCACCGCGTTGTCCTCGACGAACGTGATCGGCTTCCGACCGCCCGCGTCAAGCCCGTGCAGCAGCGGCTCCCCCGCCTTGCGCAGCTTCCACGCCGCGAGCATCGCCGCCGAATCGCGGTGCATCGCCACACCGTTCGGCAGTACACCCTCAAGCTGCCCGGCCATTGCGCTCAGCGCCGTAAACGCCTCGTCGATCTCGGTCACCGCGTCGAACGCGAAGAACTCGACGTACAGCACGGCCTTGGGCTCGTTCGTCAACACATTCGCGCCCGGCAGCAGCTCGACGTACCGCCGATACTCGATATTGCCGCGCGCCGCGTCGAGCACAACGTCATCGAGCAGCTCGACCGCCGACAACCCCAGCGGCAGCCCCGCGTCGAGGATCGGCTTCACCGCCGCGATCGCGTGTTCGAGCGTCTGAAAGCTGATCACCGCCAGCCCCTTCGCCACCGGCGTGGGCATCAGCTTCACCCGCGCGCCCAGCGTCGCCGCCAGCGTCCCCTCGCTCCCCGCCAGCAGCGGCACAAGGTTCAGCGTCTCCGCGGTCGCCCCGGCGTCCATCTGCTCGAGAATCATGTCCAGCGCATACCCAGCGTTGCGCCGCACCGTCTTCGGGAAGCGCGTCCGCACGAGCTCCGCCACCGGCCGAACGATCTCGATCACGCCCGCCGCGAGCTCCCTCGCCAGCGCGTTCGCCTTTCCGGCCCCCGCCTCCAGCCACAACCGCTCCCCCGTGCCGATCACTACGTCCAGCCCGAGCAGGTTCTCGACCGTCCTCCCATACCGGATCGACCTCGCGCCCGCGGCGTTGTTCCCGACACATCCTCCCACCGTTGCCTGACGCGACGTCGCCGGATCAGGCGCAAAGAACAACCGCTCGCCGCGCCGCGCAAGCTCCTCGTTCAACTCATCAACATTTACCCCCGGTTCGCACGTCACAATGTCGCCGCGCCAGTTCCCGCGTGCCGTCGGCGCACGATCAAGCTCAAGCCGCTCGACCTTCCCCACGCCCCGGCAGCTTGCCGACAGGTCCACCACGACAGCACGGTTCGTGCACTGCCCAGCGAGGCTCGTCCCCCCGCCACGTGGCAGCACCGCCACACCGTTCCGCACACAATACCGAACCGCCCGCTCCGCCGCGCTCACATCCGCGGGCATCACCACCCCCAGCGGCTCGACCTGGTACAGCGACGCGTCGGTCGCGTACAGCATCCGGTTGTGACGATCGAACCGCACCGCGCCACCGCCCGGGCCCAGCGCGTTGTTCAACCCACGTTCGATATCCGATAATCGCTCGCCTGTTTCAGAACGCAGATTGTTCAGTACTGGAAGCTGTGCCATGGGCCGGTCTGCTCGCCGAGGCGTGAAAGGGTGCGCATGGTAGGTCCGCGCACATGCCGCGCCGCCGTGTAGACACTCCGGCGCGAGCGGCCATCCGAAGGTGAACGTCGGCCAACGGCCGCCACCGATAACATGTGCTGCCGCATCGCCTTTGCGATGCCGTGCACCGGAGCCCCACGATGCCCGCCCGACTCTCCGCGTACTCCTCCGCCCGCACCGTCGCCTCGCTGCTCATCGCGGCCGGAATCGCCGTCTCCGCGATCGCGGTTGCCCCCACCCTCGCACAGACCGAGAAGCCCGCCGCCTCCGCCGCCGGCTCAGACACAGTGCCCATCCGCAAGATCGTGCTCTACCGCTCCGGCGTCGGCTACTTCGAGCGCATGGGCACCGTCAACGACGCCGCCGAGATCCAGCTCCGCTTCAACGCCGAGCAGATCAACGACATCCTCAAGTCCATGGTCCTGCTCGACCTCGACGGCGGCCGCGTCGACACCGTCTCCTACGCCTCCAAGGAGCCCCTCTCCAAGCGGCTCGCCTCCTTTGGCCTGAACATCTCGAACAACCCCAGCATCCCGGAACTCCTCGGCCAGCTCCGCGGCGCACCGTTGAAGGTCATCGTTGCCGGCGAGCAGATCACCGGCACCGTCCTCGGCGTCGAGGAACGCCTCGCGCCCTCCAAGGAGGGCCAGCCGCCACTCCGCGTTCCGCACCTCAACCTGGTCACGCCCACCGGCCTGCGTTCCATCGCGATCACCGACGTTTCCTCGTTCGAGATTCTCGACGAAGAGCTCGCGGCCGAGCTCACCAAGGCCCTCTCAACCCTCGCCGAGTACCGCGCAGACCGCACCAAGACCGTGGACCTCCGCTTCTCAGGTCAGGGCTCCCGCCGCGTCGTCGTTGGTTACGTCCACGAGATGCCGGTCTGGAAAACCTCCTATCGCCTCGTCCTCCCCGAGGCCGCGCCGGCCAAGCCGCGCACCGATGACCGCAACGCGCCCCCGAGCGACCAGGTCCTCCTCCAAGGCTGGGCCGTCGTCGAGAACACCACCGACGCCGACTGGAACAACGTCTCGATGTCCCTGGTCTCCGGCCGCCCGGTCTCCTTCCAGATGGACCTCTACGAGCCGCTCTACACCTTCCGTCCGATGATCCCCGTTCCCACAATCCCCGGCGTCATGCCGCGGAGCTACGTCGCCGGCGTCGAGCAGAACAAGGCTGTCACGGAGCGCGAGCAGGTATTCATGCGTTCCAGAACGAGTCGCGCCGACGCTGCCGCGGCTCCGGCCCCCGCGTCCGCCGCGATGGAAAAGCAGACCTTCGGCGGCTACGAAGGCCTCGACGCCGACGCCATGGCCGACTACGCCGTCGCCGCCCAGGCACAGGCAGGCGAAGTCGGCGAGGTCTTCCAGTACACCCTCAACGCCCCCGTCAGCATCGAGCGCCAGCGCTCCGCGATGATCCCGATCCTCACCTCCAACATCCCGGCACGACGCGTCAGCATCTACAACCCCGCCGACGGCTCCGACCACCCGATGCGCGGCGTCGAAATCACCAACGACTCCGACCTCCAGCTCCTCCCCGGCCCCATAAGCGTCTTCGACGGCGCGGCCTACGCCGGCGACGCCCAGATCGGTCACGTAGGCCAGGGCGACAAGCGCCTCCTCTCCTACGCGATCGACCTCGATGTCGATGTCCTCAGCGACCAGAAGCACCACAGCTCGGTCATGAGCATCCGCATCGTCAACGGCCTTATTGAGCAGACGATCAAGAACCAGCTCGAGCAGGTCTACACCTTCGACAACAAGGACGCCAAGCGCCCCCGCACCATCTTCGTCGAGCATCCCAAGCCCGGCGGCGACTGGTCCATCATCAACCCCGGCAAGCCCGACGCCGAGACCCAGACGCACTACCGCTTCATCGTCGAGGTTCCCGCGGATAAGAAATCCGAGCTCAAGGTCGTCGCCGAGCGCGTCGCACGTCAATCGATCGGCGTGCTCGACATGAACATGACCTCGCTCATCGCCTTCAACCGCAGCGGCAAGCTCTCCGACAAGGCCCTCGAGGCCGTCCGCAAAGCCGCGAACATGCAGGCCGCCATCGCCCAGCTCGAGAAGGACATCAACACCCTCAACAGCGAGGCCGACGCGATCTCTAAGGAGCAATCCCGCATCCGCGAGAACATGAAGACGATCGACTCCTCCGGCCAGCTCTACGGACGCTACATGACCAAGCTCAACGAGCAGGAGACGCAGCTCGAGGACATCGCCGCCCGCCGCATCGCGGCCCAGCAGCAGCTCGACCAGCGCCGCGCCGAACTCAACGACTACCTCCGCAATCTCAACGTGGACTAACCCCCGCCCTACGCCGGGCTCTCGACGCTCTCCAGCACATCCTGCAGGATCGCGTGCGGCGACCCCGGCGGATACGTCTCCTCGTCCCCGTGCCGGATCCGCGCCGACGTGTACGCCTTCGCGATGATCCGGTGCGCGCACACCGGCAGCACGTTCTGAGTGATGTCCTCCGGGATGCAGTAGTCCCGCCCACGCATCACCGCCGTCGCACGCGCCGCCTGCGCAAGCGCCAGCGCGCCCCGCGGCGACAGCCCCACCTGCAGGTCCTCGCGCTTCCGCGTCGCGTTCGCAACGTCCACGATGTAGTCAATCAGCGCCTTCTCGATGCGCACCCCGTCCACCTGCTTCTGCAGGCGCACGACATCATCCCGGTGCAGCACAGGCTTGAGGTCACGCAGCTCTGTGTCCGCCGGCCGCTCCGCCAGCACGCGCGACTCGTCCTCCGCCGACGGGTACCCCAGACCGATCCGCATCAAGAACCGGTCGAGCTGGTTCTCCGGCAGCAGATACGTCCCCTCGAAATCGAACGGGTTCTGAGTCGCGATCAGCATGAACGGCTGCTCGAGCGGGTACGTCCGCCCGTCGATCGTCACCGTCGCCTCGCTCCTCGCCTCCAGCAGAGCAGTCTGCGTCCTGGGCGGTGTCCGGTTGATCTCGTCCGCCAGCACCACG